>NZ_LARF01000023.1:0-40283 GCF_000980385.1 Ruminococcus sp. N15.MGS-57 | reverse complement strand
GACCGGATTGTAATTGCCCCGCTTGATGAAGTATATGATTTACCCTCCAATGATTCCGCCGATACCGGAGAGCAGCAGTGCGCCCATACCCAATACCAACAATTTAAGAATTTTAGGGTCGAGCAGTAAAACGAGGAATTTATATGGATATTAAAATTATTCCAGGTAATAGAGTAGGCGAATATAAGTTGGGAATGACATATCATAAGTTGATAAAAACTATTCAATTAGAAAATATTGCGTATAAGAAGATAGTATTACCAACTTGTATTAAAATTGTAACAAAGAATATGGTGTTCTTACTGGTTAATAATGTTATTATGCAGATTACAGTATATGGGGATTTCAAAGGAACATTTAATGATACCATAGGTATAGGTTCTTCCTTGGCTGATGTTAAAGAATACATCGGTGACATCAAAACCGGTGAATATGATATTGTGCCGACTTATGAATTACGAGATATATCGGGTATATGCTTTGAATTAAAAGATGAAGATAACTGTGATGAATATAAAGTACCTATAGATGCAATCAGTATTTATTATCCGTAGGGGTTTAACTTGAGATTATGTTGTAAACACATAAGCATGCGCGTATATCAGCCAGAACCAAATGATTTGAAATATGATGTTTGGAGATGTGAAAAATGTGACAGGGTATATTTGTTCAAAAACAATAAAGATAAGATTCTATTTATTTGATTGCTATAAGTGGAGTAATGATTCTTCGGAAGGTGATTTGTATAATTTACATTACTATGGTCTAGCACATTCCTTTAAAGATTACGGGTGTTATGAAACAACTGTGACCTGGAAACAGGGATCGAGATATCCTAATAAACTGACCGAGAATGAATTAATGACTACATACTTTAATGGTATAGTAGATTCTAATTTAGCAAACGCATATATAGAAGGATACAATTATTATAACAAAATTAGCGCTATTATGTAAAATAAGTTACTAAGAGGTCGTTCTTATGAAAAAATATAATGTGCTCACTAAGATAAATACATTTTTACTGATTTTCATTCTATTGTTGCTATTTGTAAACAGGTATTACGAACTATTCAGCGACCATATCAGCGTATTGCTTTTATGCACTTATCTGTCGTACCTTGTGATAGCATTGACGATCGTAAAGCTAATAAAATACCAAAAAGGTGCCCTGTCAAAGATCGAAATATTCGGCTTATTGATAATTGCGGTAATAATCAGTTTTGTTGGTAGAGATATGTTTTCTGACTGGAAAAATCATATCATATATTCATCTGATGATATATCAGTAATTGCCCGTGTGAACAGAACAATGTTCGGAAACAGGTGTGATATATGTATTTGCAGGAACGGAGCAGTAATGAAAAAAGTTGATGAGCCATTGGCTTTGCAAAGTGACTATGATCCGATTGAAAAACACTATTATGAAGTCCTAGAAGATGAACAAGAGCTGACTATTAGAGTTAAATGTTCCGAAGATAGTAGTAGATATGAAGAAGTGACGATAGAGATTTAATAGAAGTTTGTTACTTATATCAAATATGGAAGATTATCTTTACACTCGTACAAATTGATGACAATATCTCAAACTTAATAATGTTCCTAACGACAGCCGTACTCATAAAGTGAAAGTAAAGGGCGGGGGATTTTTTTTAGTCAAGCACACCAAATCTGGTGGGCTTCGCTCGCAGGAGATCGTCACGATGCTGTCACCTCCCTACCATAGTCCTATTCTGTCAAACAAATGACGCTGTGAGATGTTTTCGGCAACTCTTATCATTACTTTGTCATAGTCTGACATAAAGCTGTCCAAATCTTCTATGGCGGTGAAGCCGCTGTTGTTCAGGGCTTCTGTGAGCTTTTGTTTATCCTTGGTATAGGCTATATAGGCATTTTGCAAGGACCTGTTATTTTGCACTGTGATAAGCTGTGAATATGGCATCTTGCTGTTTTGCAACTGCTTTTCTACGGCTTCACTCTCGCCCGAAAAGACTTTGATGGGCTTCCCTTTTGCGGCTGTGATAAGATAGCCTTGGCAGGTGAACTTTTTCTGAGCAGACTTTATGTGAGATATCACAAAGCTTGCGTCTGTGCGGTATGAGCGTTCAAATATCTGCACGGTTTTGTTGTACCATTCTTCGTTGTTCCTTTCAACTGATTTTGATGTTACCATGGTATCGCCCCTTTCACTGATATTATAATATCACAACCTATGTGTGCAATTTTGGACATAGAAAACGGTATTATCATATTGAGGTGAATAATATGATATACAAGGGAATATTCTGGCTTATCGAGGGTGAATTATATACAAAGAAGTTAGAGTGCGACAAATCGGGAAATGTTATTGGTGACGGCAGTGGACTTAACTCAAAGTCGGGGGATAATTTCAATCACAGGCTGACTTGGGAGGGACTGCCGAAAAACGTAACACATGGGAAAGAGTACAATTATTATCCTCGGGGCAGAGTGGAGATAAAGGGCGGCAAGGCTGTGATATATCTTAATCCTGCGCTGAACAGTGAGGAGATGTTGGCGGAGCTTACAAGACTGTTCGGGCTTGATGAGCTTGATTTTGTGAGGGTCAAAAATGACGGAAGCAGGCACTACAGAGCGTATGCTCCATAGTGCCTGCGCTTTATTTTATCTCATAGATATCGTCATAGAGAAATCTCACGTTGCCCACAGTACGATCTAAATGGAAATGTCCGCAGAGCCACATTTCATAGACAAGCTTATTTCTTATTTTGGAAAGAAACTTTTCGTTATCATAATGCCGTTTGAAGCACTTGGCGGTGTTCAGGTCAGGGATATAGCGGTCTGTTGGTCTATACTCATAGGGGCAGGTATGGGTTACAACATAGTCCACTTTCCAGCCATACTGTTCGAGATTGAATTTTGCTTTATCTTTGACTACTTTTTGAGGCTTATCGGGGATAAACTCTATGCCAAAGATATCTGACCGCCACTGTTTATTCTGCATACAAGCTCCGCCTATGGTGAGGATAGCTTTATCCTCGATAACAAATATCTCGCCGTCATTGGCATAGAGGATATTTGGATAGGCTTCTTCATAATCACCTTTGCCACAGTTCCATATTTTCTGTTTATAGCTGTTATCGTGTATCTTGCCATTTGTTATATGAAGATGCCAACGCTCTGATTCTGTATAGGTAATAGAATTCAGTGCATCAAATTCTCCTCGGACGCAGAGAAAATTTGTGGGGATAGCCGCAAGCTGTTTTTTAAGGCTTGTGGCAAACATTTCATATGTGCTTGATAGTCCGGTATCTCCGAGGAGAATAACTGTATCACTTTTACTAAGCTTCTTATCATCATGGAGCTTTTTTATTTTTGAAAGATCTCCGTGGAGGTCGCCAACTACATATATCATCTTTTACGCTCCTCACATAGTCTAAGTCTGGTGATAAGGTTCATTGGAAGTTCTTTAAGGCCGGGGGCGTATTTTCTCATAAAGAAAGCGTCCTCTATATTATAGGCTACATCGTCCTGATCGCAATCGAACTCCTCATCGTCACAGTAAATACAGTACATATCCACATCAGGCAGGTATGTTTCTATGAACGAAAAGAGTATGCCCTCTCGGTGGGAAAGAATATATTCAAGCTTCTTTCGGGTGTTTCCACCAATGGTGAAATGGTGATAAGATTCACCTACATGGTCGCCTGCAGGGAAGCTTGAAACATATACATCTTTATAAAAAGCTGTTATATGCCAATATCTGTTCATTTCATCATCATATTTTCTGTCGGGGTTGCCTTCCTCATACCTTACAGCTCTGTTATAAAGCTCTTCTATTTCTTCAAGCATTTCTTCGGTGGTGAAATATTTTATTTTTGCAGGGTTGTTGCCTCCCTCAGGAAAACACTTGCCTATATCAAGCTTGCCCTCCTTATAGCTTTTGATATGATAACCCTTTGGTATCTTCCAATCCTCGTGGCCTTTGAATATTATTTCGGTCACTTCTCCTGTTTTGCCCGTATTAAGTCCTATGTCCCAGCCATTTTCAAGGGTCTTTATGGTGGTAGGGAGAACAAGTTTTTTAAGGCTTTTGCAGTTGTCAAAGGCATTACACTCTATTTCCTCAACGCCCTCGCTTATCTCGATATTTTTTAAATTGATGCAGTTGTCAAATGTATAGCTTGTGATCTCTTTGATACAAGGGGGAACTGTTATGCTTTCAAGGCTCTGACAATCGTCAAACCACGCATCCATTTTGGATATTTTGTCGCTGTTCATGGTAACTTTTTTAAGAAATTCATTACGGGCAAATGCAAAACGGTCGATACGCTCAACGTTTGGTGGGATAACTATTTCTGAGATATTAGTGCTTGAGAAGCTATCCTCGCCGATAGCTTGAAGAGAATTTGGTAATATCACCTCGTCAACAGGCATATTCTGAAAAGCATTATCACATATAAACGTAACGCCCTCGGGTATTCTTGCAATAAAATCTTCATATGGGTCTTTTCGGTTAAGGATATAATCTGCGTAAAGCTCTTTGGCATTATATCCAGTAAAAACATATCTTTCGCCGCCATACTGCTCATTGGCACTTATTACGCCATACTCTACGAAGTGTTGTGCTGTTGGCTTCGTGGCAAAGGCAGAAAGGTCTATAGGCTCGTGTGAGTAGCAGCAGTCGATCTTTATATCAGGGTTCGAGAGTATAGTCAAGTCAAGGTGTTCGTCTTCATCAAAGCTCTCTGAACGTGCAAAAGCGTCTCTGCCGATATATTTTACGCTCCTCGGTATTTCGATACTGTATATGCTGTTAGGGTCAGGCAGACTTATGCAGTTATAGAAAGCACGGTCGCCTATATATTCTATAAGGTCATACTCAAACTCGACATTGTAGAGGGATACGCAATCCTCAAAGGCGCTGTTGCCTATATATCTGACCTGTTCAGGAAAACGCACCTCTCGCAGGCTGCAGCTTTTAAAGGCGTTATCCTCGATAACTTCTAGGGACGCAGGGAATATTACATTGTCGATATCCATATTTTCAAAGGTGCTTTTTCCTATCGTTGTAAAGCCCTCCGGTATCATAAATACTTGATAGCCCGAGTTATAGGAAGTCTTTATCTGATGAGCTACCATTCTTTTTGCCATATCCTGTGTAAAAATTTTTGCCATAAAAAATTATCCTTTCTTTATCTGTTAAAGCCTATATGCTTAGGCTCTTCTTCGAGGGTATCGTCCTCGGCGAGGTCAAAGTCACGGGCTTTTAGGGTCACGATATCGTCCATTGTCATGGTACTGAAATTCTGTCTTGTGAGCCTGAGTGCCTGACCGAACAGTGCTCCCTCTATAAGATTTCTTGCAAATCTGCCGTTACCGAAATTCGGCTTCTTGCAGACCCTTTCAAGAAAAGGCAGGAGCGTTTCGTCAACGTCGTCGGCAAGCTTATGTTCATTGTTTTTAGCCATAAGATGGACGATACTAAGAAGCTCCTCGGCGGTATAGTCCTCAAAATTGACATGGAACGCTATCCTTGACCTCAGACCAGGGTTGCGGTCGAGGAAGTCGTTCATTTCCTTTGGATAGCCTGCGAAAATCACTACCATATCGTCACGGTTGTTCTCCATTTCCTGCACGATAGTGTTTATGGCCTCATCGCCATAAGAGCCAGAGCGGTCATCGCAGAGGGAATATGCTTCGTCGATAAAAAGCACTGAGCCTTTAGCTTTCTTGAACATATTCTTCACCTGAACGGCTGTCCAGCCAACATATTTTCCAACAAGGTCGGAACGTCCGCACTCGATAAGGTCGCCTTTGGAAAGCACGCCATTTTCTTTGAGTATTCTTGCAAACAGCCTTGCAACTGTGGTCTTTGCTGTGCCGGGGTTACCTGTGAACACCATATGCATGGCTGTTCGGCTTTCTTTCATGCCCTTATCGGCAAAAATTTTCTGCGCCTTTGAATATGTTATCGCCTTTTCGATAACGCTCTTGGCGGAATCAAGTCCGATAAGCTCCTGAAGCTCGCTGTAGGCAGAGCCTTTTATCTCCTTGGCTTCTTCCCTGTCATAAAGTTTTTTGAAGTTTGAATACTGGGGATAGATTTTTGTTTTCAGGACATTTGAATACCAAGTATCGTACATACCCATAAGCTCGCTTGCTCTATAGGGTGTATCCTTTGCGCACAGGGAAAGGAGGTCTTTATCGCAGGAGGTATTCTCTTCTCTGCAAAGCTTTCTGAGATATTTATGTGCATCTTCGTTTTCTACAGTATCGTCCGCAAGCTTCACGAATGTGATAGCACCGAGCTTTTCTTCCACAGCGTCAGGGAGAGAAGATCCGTCATTTGAAAAGGTAAAAATAAACTGTATCTCGTTTTTGTAGGCATTGATGAGGTCAAAGAGGATATCGGGGATAGTTTCATCGGCTGTACAATTATCGCTGTTGGTACACTTTAAACCACAACAATTCATTATGATGGTAGAGCCACTGCAAACACGGAACAGTTCACGGATATCTGAGCTTCGGGCTGATAAATGATAAAGGTCGAGGACGGTATATCTTGCACAGCCTAGTCTGTTATTTGAATACAGGGAGCTTACAAGGGTATCGGCAAGCCTATGGGCATTATCGCTTTGGATCAAATAATGTACCGGTATGCCTTTTGTCACACCGACGCTGTTCTTTCTGAAAATTCTTTTAAGCTCAGGTTCAAAGGTTTCTGAACAGAGATATTTTTTTGCTACGGCGAGAGCGTCTTTTTTATCAATGGTCTTTGTGATATTTTCGCTTATGTACGATCTTCTATAGTTACTGAACAGGTCGTCCAGTTCATAGTCATTCAGCAGGTCTTCATCAAACTTGAAATTATCGTGATAGCCGTTTGGGATCATTCTTTTGAACGTTTCCACTGTTATTTCCTCGAAGCTTATATCCACGCACTCAAGCTTTATAAATGAAAAGAAGTTCTTTACATAGGCTTTCACGTCGGCTTCAATGTCTGTCATCATTACCCCTATGGTCGCCTGATCTTTTACGGCGCTTGATATAAAGGCACAGTTTCTGTTGGGCATGGTGCGTGCCATTTCATTGAACTCGTTTATAAGCTGGTTTTTCTCATCAAAGAATGTATCGTACTCTTCTTCATTATCTCTTGTTCTTCTGATAATAGACTCTTCAAGTATACATCTTGCTCTGTAACAACGCATAATAATCCGCCTCCGTGGTCTTTTCTCATTCTTGTTTTTCGTCTGTATCTGCATTATAGCACCCGGAATGTTCAAAAATGTGGACATAGCGGAAGTTTTTAATATCCGAAATTTTACCCATGGTAGGTGGTATGATAATAGCAACACAAAAAGAAAGGACTTGATACAATGGATAAGAGCAAGATATACACCGCAGAAATGGCGGCGAGAAAAATATGCTGACGGCGGATTTCGGGCACAGGCTGCCTGTTAGGGTGCTAAAGCAGGTGGTGTATCCTTTTATGATACAAAAACTTAGCGGCACACAATTGACAAAATAAAGCAAAAGTGATATATTGAAAGAAAGATATCACAGAACAGGAGGGCAAAAATGTCATATACAAAAACAGATATGCTTTCGCACAAGATCATTGAGATACTCAAAGAACACAGTGATGAAAAGCACCCCCTTACTCAGCAGCAGATCTGCGGTTATCTTGAGGAAAAGCTTGGCATAAAGCCTAACCGCAAGACGGTGGCTCAGCATTTGAAGAGCATAATAGGCGATGAAAGCTGCAATGTTTTCATCGCAGACAATGACAACGATGATGATGATAAAAGCGATAAAAAATACATCACAGATATTTACTACGCCTCTGACATCACCGCTGAGGAATATGAGTTTCTGGCAGACAGCATCATATACTCGCCAATGCTCCCTGCGGACTATGTGAGGGATCTGATAAAAAAGATAAACATCTTATCTACGGGTAACACAAAGAGCAAGGAAGCCAATCTCAGAGAGACCTTTCACTATGGCAACAAGAGCATTTTTTTGGTGATAGAAAATATCAAAGAGGCTATGAACACCAACAGGAAGCTTGATGTTACCATAAGCGATTATGACAAGAACGGCAAGCTTCTCACTAAGAGCGACCCACAGAGCGGTATAAAGCTTCAACGTGTTATGCTCAGCCCTTATGGCATCGTTATGGCAGACGGCTTTTACTATCTCCTTGCAAGTGATGTTCGTTACAATGATCTTCGTCATTTCAGGATAGACAAGATCCTAAAGGCGAGTATCTGCGAAGAGGACGGCTCTATGAGAGATGTAAAGACGCTTAGCAATGTTCCGAGAGATCTAAAGCCTGTGCAATACAAAAATCTTAACAGGTATATGCTTGACGGGACTGTGGAGCGTGTACATATCAACATAAAAAAGAAAGACATAAGTCTTGTGCTTGATACATTCGGTAATGAGTTCACCTGCAATAAGGTCATAGGTAATGACGATATCTATGACGTGACGTTCAGGGCAAATATCCAGACGGCTGTACGCTGGGCGATAGCTAACAGAAAAGCTGTGAAGCTGACCTCGCCAAAGAAGGCTGTGGATATTGTAAAAGAAGAGATCTCGGCATTGTCTGAGATGTATGGAAATCAAGAGAGGTGACTAAAATGAATGTAAATACAGTTAATTTCGGAGATATCATAAAAGAGATAAGTCATGGACTTATGGCGGAGAGCTACATTTCGGACAATGAGTTTACTAAGCCATGCGAATATCTAAGGCTTGTGGACATTGACGACGGCGTTATTGCGGAAAACTGCATTGAGATAGTTTATGACAGCAAGCGTTTTGAGAAATATGCCATAAAGGACGGAGATGTGATACTTTCTACCACGGACAAGAATTTCAAGGTGGTATGTGCAGGCGATATGGGGGACAGAAAGCTTCTTGTTTCCCCCACGCTGATAAGGATAGGACTTGACAAGGAGAAGGCTGACCCTTACTATATTGCGGCTTATCTTTCATCGGCAGAGGGAAAGGCTATGCTTGACGGCTGTCGCAGCGGAAAGGTACTAAGGATATTGCACACAAAGGGGTTGAAAGAGTGTGAGATACCTTTGCCGACTATGGAGGAGCAGAGAGAGATCGGCGAAAAATACCGACATCGTCTTCATGAGATAAGACGACTTAAAGCTGATATAGAGGGGCTTTATGAGGATATAGAGATGATGAGATAGAAACATAAGCGCATAACGTTGCAGTGTGTACGTTATGCGCTTTTTCATGTCCAATTTTATACCCACTGATATTTGTATAATGTGATAAGAATAAAAGGAAAGGTCTGATCACATTGAAAAGCAGAGAGTGGGAATACATATTCACAAAGAATGGAACGATAAAGCTTATGAAATATCATGGTGCGGAGACTGACGTTTCACTGCCTGAGTTCATCAACGGCACGGCGGTGACGGATATAAGCGTAAACACATTCGGTGACAGAAAGCTGAGAAGCCTGTATATTTCAGAAAACATTCAGTTTATAGAAAAGGGCTTTTTCAAATACAACTATATTTCAAAAGAAATAACGGCTTCAGCGAAAAGTGACAGATATTATTCTGCTGACGGAGTTCTTTACAACAGAGAACGCACTGTTCTTATAAGCTGTCCTAAAGAACGGGAGCAGGTCGAGATGCTACCCATAACGCTGAAGATAGCCGACTATGCTTTTTACAAATGCCGCAGGCTAGAAAATGTTGTTATGCCAAGATGCCTGTGCGAGATAGGAGAATACGCATTTTATGAGAATGTGTCATTAATATCGGTAACGCTCCCTTGGGGCTTGACTTTTATGGGAGAGGGATGTTTTTGCGGCTGTGAGAAGCTTGAAAGTATCGTTCTGCCTGCAAATGTGGAAGTGATAAATGACTATACTTTTGAAAACTGCGAAAGCCTTGTAAACGTTCAATTGCCAGAAAGGCTAAAGGTCATTGGAAATCATGCTTTTCATCAGTGTAAATGTCTTACGGATATGATCTTGCCACCTAGTCTTAGAGAAATAAGGGACTGTGCTTTTTACGATTGTCACAAGCTGAAAGAGATAGCTGTTCCAAACGAATGTATAAAGATAAGCGCAAATGCGTTTTTCTTCTGTGCAGAGCTGACAGTGTATTATCCTGAGAAAAGCAATTATTACATCATTGAAGCTGCAAGAGTGAGCTGTTCAAAAGAAAAATGCAGAAAGCTTTATCCAAAAAGAAAATTTACAAAAAAAGAAGAAAAGGAAGCATTCATATACGTTGACCCTAACCCTAACTTTCAGCTTGCATACGATGTCAGCGACCAATACATCTACATTACGGACGTTTACGATAGTGATAAAGAGGTAAAAAAGCACATCAGAAAAAAGCTGTTTGGCAAAAGTGTGTTTATCAGCACAGAAGATATGGAAGAATAGGACAGCAATAGTTTATCTCCACTTGAAAATTTCATAAATACGCTATATAATAAGGATATATCTGAAAAGGGGTGAGGATATGACCTTACAGCAGCTTAAATATGTGGTGGCTACGGCGGAGAAAGGTACTGTCAGCGAGGCGGCACAGTCGCTTTTTATTTCTCAGCCTAGTCTTACTAACGCTATCCGTGAGCTTGAAAAGGAAATGAATATCACTATATTCATACGCACAAACAAGGGCATAACGGTATCAAAAGAGGGTGAAGTCTTTTTGGGCTATGCAAGGCAGGTGCTTGAACAAGCGAGCCTTCTTGAAGAAAAATACTGCGGAAAACAACACGGCAAAAGGCAGTTTTGCATATCCACTCAGCATTACTCCTTTGCGGTGAACGCTTTTGTTGACCTTATAAAAGAGTTTGGCGGAGATGAATATGATTTCAGTATTCGTGAGACGCAGACCCACGAGATAATCGAGGACGTGGCGAGAATGAAAAGCGAGCTTGGCATACTCTATCTCAACGATTTCAACGAGCCTGTGCTATCAAAGGAGATAAAGTCCAAAGAGCTTAAATTCACGGAGCTATTTTCTGCAAAGCCACACGTTTTTGTAGGCTCTGCAAATCCTCTTGCGCAGAAAAAGTCTGTGACCCTTGACGACCTGCTCCCCTACCCTTATTTATCCTTTGAGCAGGGGGAATACAACTCTTTCTACTACTCGGAGGAGATACTCAGCACCATAAAACGACCAAAGAATATCCGTGTCCGTGACCGTGCGACCCTTTTTAATCTTCTTATCGGTCTTAATGGCTACACCATTTGCAGCGGTGTTATTGACGAAAAGCTCAACGGCAGTGATATCGTGGCTGTTCCCCTTGAAGCGGAGGGGTCCATGCGCATTGGCATAGTTACTCACAAAAAGGTACTTTCTAATCCACTGACGGAATTTTATATCAATGCACTGAAAAAATATATAGGCGAGGAAACAAGGTTGACAACATAAGAAATATGTGATATTATAAAAACATACAAAGCCTATAGGAATTATGTACAAAGGAGAATTTTCATGACAGAGCTTATAAAGCTTGAACAGAATATAACCGATACTATAAAAGAGTCGCAGATAAAGCTTGGATTTACCCCTAATGCGGTGACGCTTTTTTATCCTCTTGACTCACTCAACGCCATAACAGGGGGCGAGCTTACGGCTGAGGAAATGATAAAAACCATAGACGAATACAAAAGCGAGATACTTTCATGCAAGGCTTCGCTTGCTCAGGACGGCAGGATAGCTGTTACGGTATCAGAGGAGAGCGTGAGGGCTATCCACGAAAAGGTGGAGGCAAGCCCGTTTCTTGTGGAGTTTATCGGAGCGGTAAAAGAGGGGTGTTCTCTTGAAAGAGCGGCGGAGATATTCAGAAAATACAATGACAAGGCGGTAATAACTGCTGCACCTGACGATGAATTTGACCTGCTTGCATACTTTCCAGACGGAGAGCCTGACGGCTGCCGATACTGTTTACAGGACGACTTGGGTGGCATAACATATCACAGATTCACCAAGCTTGACTATGATGCACTTTATCCCGAAAAGTCAGGAGATAACACAGAAAAATGAAAAATTTCACCTGCATAAGCGTAAATCACAAGCTTTGCGGACAAGCCTTTCGCAGTCTTTTCACATTTGACAGCGCTCAGTGTGAAAAGCTGCTTTTTGACGTAAAGGACCTTTCACCTGTGCTTATTTGCACCTGCAACAGGACGGAGCTTTACTTTTGCGGAACACCCGAGGAGGGCATAAGGCTTCTTTGTGAACAAAGGGGAGTGGAGATCGCAAAGCTCAAACGCAAGGTCATGATATTCACAGACAAGACGGCGGTAAAAAGGCTTTACAGCGTATCATGCGGCATAGAGTCAGCGGTCATAGGCGAGGACGAGATACTTGGACAGGTTCGCCGTGCATATGATCTTTCAAGAGAGCGCATTGGGCTTTCCTCTGAGGTGAACATGATATTTCAGGGGGCTATCGCTTGTGCGAAGAAAATAAAGACGGAGACGGAGCTTTCAAAGACTTCCGTTTCCACGGCTACTCTTGCGGCTAAGGAAGCGGCACATTATAAGGATAATGTCAGGGTGATGCTTCTTGGAGCGAGCGGAGAGATAGGCTCGCTGGTCTTGAAAAATCTTCTTTCATACAAGAACGTAACTGTGCTTGCGACGGCACGTTCTCACAGAAATGCACTGGAATATATTTCAGACGATCCAAAGCTTGAGTTTATACCATACGAAAAGAGATATGAGCGCATTGGCGAATGTGACTGCACAATTTCGGCGACTTCAAGCCCCCACTACACTGTTACGGCGGATATGCTCAGTGATAATGAAAACAAGCTTTTTATAGACCTTGCAGTACCGAGAGATATTGACCCTGCCGTGGAAAAGCTTGCAGGGGCCAGGCTTATAGACATGGACTTTTTCACGGAGCTTGCCAAAGAAAACAATCTCAAAAAGCTTGACAGCGTGGAGAGGTCGAAGCTTATCATTGACGAGGAAACTGACGAGCTTGAAAAGCAGCTTATGTTCCATGATTTTCTTCCGCAGTTTGAGAGCCTTGACAGAAGACTTTGTGAGGTTTCGGCGAAAGAGCTTTTTTTCAGACTAAAGTCGGAGCTTGATTCGCAGACTTTCGGCAAGGTTATAGAAGTAATAAAAGAATACGGAGAATGACAATGCCATACTTTCCTTTTTTTGCGAATATTGAGAATATGCCATGCCTTGTAGTGGGTGGCGGACAGGTAGCTTTGAGAAAGCTCGAAAAGCTTCTTGACTTTTCGCCTATAATAAAGGTGGTGGCATCAAAAGCTTGCGGTGAGATAAGAGAACTCGCAGACAGGGGCATGATAACACTTTTTGAGCGTGCTTTTAAGGACAGCGACATAGACGGCAGTACATTTGTGATAACTGCCACAGGGGACAGAGTTGTAAACATGCACATTTCTCAGCTTTGCAGGCAAAGGCACATTCCATGCAACGCAGTTGATGACCCTGAGAGCTGTACGTTCTTCTTCCCTGCCATTGTTACAGAGGGTGACGTGTGCATTGGCATTTCAACAGGCGGAAAAAGCCCTACCCTTGCTTCTCATCTGAGAAAGACGATCCAATCGCAGACAGAGGGCAGGCTTGGAGATATATGCAATGTCATGGGAAAAGTCCGTGACTATGCCCTTGAAAATATATCCACGGAGCAGGCTAGGAAAAAGGCTATGGCAGAGGCATTGAAAAAATGCCTTGAAAGTGACGTGCTTCCAACAGAGGAACAGCTTATAGAGATGATAAAGGAGCGAAAATGAAACTGAGAGCAGGCACAAGAAAAAGTCCACTTGCAATGGCGCAGACTTATATGGTACTTGACATGATAAAGGCGGCTTTTCCTGAGTGTGATACTGAGATAGTCACCTTTACCACAAAGGGCGACAGACAGCTTGACAGACCTCTTGACAAGATAGGCGGCAAGGGTGTGTTCGTCACGGAAATAGAACAGGCTTTGCAAAGCGGAGAGATAGACTTTGCGGTACACAGTGCAAAGGACTTGCCTGTTACGTTGGGCGAGGGGCTGGAGATATCGGGAGTTTGCCCTCGTGGGAACTATCGTGATATGCTTGTGACCAAAAAAAGCGTTGTATTTAACGATTCTGATGTTTTCACTGTTGGCACAGGAAGTCAGCGTAGACGCAGGGGCTTTGCAAGGCTTTATCCTAACGCAAAGTTTGCTGATATAAGAGGCAATGTTGGTACACGCCTTAAAAAACTATCTGATGGGCTTTATGACGGCATAATACTTTGTGCGGCAGGAACGGAGCGTTTGGGGCTTTCACTTGAAGAATATGAAGTGAAAGAGTTTGAGCCTTGGGAGCTTTTACCTGCACCTTGTCAGGCTATAATTGCAGTGGAATGTGCAAAGGAGAGCAAGGCGGCTGAGATAATTTCGCAGGTATCACACAAGGAAACTATGCTCAGGTTTGAAACCGAGCGTGAGGTGATAAGACTTCTGGGTGCGGACTGCACTTTGCCTGTGGGGGCATACAGCGAGATAAATGGGGAAAAAATATCTCTCACTGTTTCAGACGGCAAGGGGCATTTTGCTCAGGGCGAAAAAGAGATAGAAAAAAGATTTGAACTTGTTAAGGAGCTGACTGATAAGCTATGAGCGGCAGAGTTATAATAGCAGGAGCAGGCTGTGGAGATTATGACCTTATCACAATGAGAGGTTATGAGGCTCTGAAAAGCTGTGACGTGGTGATATATGACAGCCTTATAGACAGCCGTTTGCTTGACTTCTGCAAGGACGGTGCGGAGAAAATATGCGTTGGAAAGCGTGCAGGCAGACACAGCTCCACGCAGGAGGAGATAAACGCACTTCTTGTGGAAAAAGCTGCAGAGGGCGGTGTTGTTCTCAGGCTAAAAGGCGGCGACCCTTTTGTGTTCGGCAGAGGGGGCGAGGAGATAACTGCACTCAAAGCCGCAGGCATACCATACAGCCTTATACCGGGGGTGACTTCCTCGGTGGCAGTGCCTGAGCTTGCAGGTATACCGGTGAGCCACAGGGGACTTTCAAGGAGCTTTCATGTTATAACAGGTCACACTGCGGACGACCTGCTCCCTGAGCATTTTGAAAGCTATGCAAAATGCGGTGGAACGCTTATTTTTCTTATGGGGCTTAGAAATCTCCCTGAGATAGCAGGCAGGCTCATTGAAAACGGCATGGGCAAAAATACTCCTGCGGCGGTGATATCAAAGGGGGCTACACCTGAGCAGAGGGCTGTAAAGGGCTGTCTTGGCGACATTGCTGAAAAGGTGAAGAGAGAGGGTTTGCCTGCGCCTGCTGTGATAATAGTTGGAGAAACCGCCGGGCTTGATCTTTCGCCTACCTATCTGCCTCCATTGTATGGAGTTTCTGTGGCTGTCACTGCCACAAAGGGGCTTTCAAGGCGGCTTATAAAGTCGCTCAATGCCCTTGGGGCGTATGCTCACCGCTGCGGCGGATTTGAGCTTAGGGAGCTGAACGATGAGGTCACGGAAAAAGCTTTTTCACGGCTTTCAGAGGGCTTTTACAGCCATGTTGCTCTTACAAGTCCAAATGGTGCGGAAATATTTTTGAAAAGGCTTAGAGAAAGCCGTATTGACATAAGAAAGCTAAGGGGAGTGAAGATAGCTGTCATAGGCAAAGGCACTGGGGCGAAGCTTGAAAAGGCTGGGCTTTATGCAGACATAATGCCTGAAAAATTCAACAGCGTGGCTCTTGGAAATATGCTCTCGGACACTCTTACCCCTGAGGACAGGCTTCTTATAGTACGCTCCTCGGAGGGGTCAGCGGAGCTTGTTAAGCCATTGGCTGAAAAAGGTCTGAACTTTGATGATGTTCATATTTACGAGCCTGTTTACAGCACAGGCGAGAAGATAGATGATGACTACGCTGTGTTTGCCAGTGCAGGTGGAGTGAGGAGCTTTTTCCATGGCGGAGGAAGCTTATCAGAGAATACAAAGTGTATCTCCATAGGCGAAGTGACGGCGGCAGAGCTTAAAAAATACGGTATAAATGGCCCTCTGCTTCCAACGGAAAGCACGGCAGAGGGAATAATACAAAAGATACTTTCAGATAAGTGAGAGGAAGATAAAAATGCGAAGATTCAGAAGATTAAGGGCAAACCCAGCAATGAGAAGAATGGTTTGCGAAACAAGATTAAATGCGGCAGACTTTATCTACCCGATTTTTGTGGCAGAGGGCAATAACATCATGAAGCCTGTTGACTCTATGCCAACAGTTTATCAGTATTCTATCGACAATCTGGAGCAGATATTGCCGCAGATAGCAGAAAGCGGTATATCGGGCTTGCTTATTTTCGGCATACCAGAGAAAAAGGACGAGCTTGCAACGGAGGCTTACAATGACAAGGGCGTTACACAGCAGGCAATAAGATACATCAAAGAGCATTATCCTGACCTACTTATTATTGCAGACGTTTGTCTTTGCGAATATACGAGCCATGGACACTGCGGAGTTGTAAAGGGCGACAAGATACTCAATGACAGCACTTTGCCGCTTCTGTGCAAAATGGCGGTGAGCCTTGCAAAGGCCGGTGCTGATATTATCGCACCCTCCGACATGATGGACGGCAGAGTTGCGGCGATAAGGGCGGCGCTTGACGAGAATGCTCTTACTGATATTCCTATAATGTCATACAGTGCAAAATTTGCTTCGGGATATTATTCTCCGTTCCGTGACGCCGCAGAATCTGCACCATGCTTTGGCGACAGAAAGTCATATCAGATGGATCCTTGCAACGGACGTGAGGCTCTCCGTGAGATAGAGGACGATATCGAAGAGGGGGCTGACATGGTAATGGTGAAGCCTGCGCTTTGTTATCTTGATATCCTCAGAGCCGCCAGGGACAGATATGATCTGCCGATCGCGGCATACAACGTAAGCGGTGAGTTCTCTATGGTAAAAGCGGCGGCACAGCTTGGCTGGATAGACGAGAAGCGTATCGTTCTTGAAAATCTCACTGCTATAAAGCGTGCAGGTGCGGACATTATCATAACATACCATGCTCTTGACGCCGCAAAATGGATAAAGGAGGACAACTGACATGAAAACTGCTAAGTCTGAACAGCTTTACAAAACTGCCTGCGGTTTTATGCCCGGTGGAGTGAACAGCCCTGTTAGAGCCTGCAAGGCGGTTGGCACTGTTCCGCTTTTTATCGACCATGCGAAAGGGTCAAGGATATGGGACGAGGACGGAAACGAGTTTATCGACTATGTATGCTCATGGGGGCCTAACATTCTCGGTCACTGCTGTGAGCATGTGATAAATGCTGTGAAAGCCGCCTGCGACAGGGGGCTTACCTTCGGTGCTTGCCACAAGGGCGAGATAACCTTGGCTGAGCTTATAAAAAAGCACTTTCCGTCCATGGAAATGCTCAGGCTTGTAAACTCAGGCACGGAAGCTGTCATGAGCGCAATAAGAGCCGCAAGAGGTTTCACAGGCAGGGACAAGATAATAAAATTCGAGGGCTGTTATCATGGTCACTCGGACGGATTGCTTGTAAAGGCAGGTTCTGGACTTATGACGCAGGCTATCCCATCGGGTGCAGGAGTGACAGAGGGCTGCACAAAGGACACGCTTCTTGCGAAATACAATGACACGGCGTCGGTAGAAAAGCTTTTTGAGGAATACGGCAGCGAGATAGCCGCACTTATCGTTGAACCATGCGCCGCAAACATGGGCGTTGTTCCGCCTGAAAAGGGCTTTCTTGAATTTCTCAGGGAGATAACGAAAAAGCACGGCACTGTGCTTATATTTGACGAAGTTATAACGGGCTTCAGGCTTTCAGATGGGGGAGCTTCAAAATATTTCGGAGTTATCCCTGACATGACTACCCTTGGCAAGATAGTGGGCGGAGGAATGCCCCTTGCCTGCTATGGTGGAAAGCTTGAGATAATGCAGTGCGTTGCACCACTAGGCTCTGTTTATCAGGCAGGCACGCTGTCGGGAAACCCATGCGCAGTGGCGGCAGGAATTGAAACTATCAGGCAGCTAGAAAGCATACCAAACTTCTATGAGGAGCTTGACAGAAAGTCGGCTATGATAGAGAATGCCATAAGAGAAAAGGGTCTGAACGTGAATCGCTGTGGTTCGCTTATGACGGTATTTTTCAATGACGAGAGAGTGAAAAGCTATGATGAGGCAAGGGCTTGCAACACGGAAAGCTACGGCAGATACTACCGTCATATGCTTCAAAGCGGCATTTACACTGCACCGTCGCAATTCGAGGCGATGTTCGTTTCCTATGCTCACAGTGACGAGGATATAGCAAAGACTATTGAGGCGATAGAGTCTTACAGATAACAAAAAACGGAGCTGTTCAAATCAAGCTGAACAGTTTCGTTTTTTATATTCCATATATGTAGGGGCGAACAGTGTTCGCCCGTTTTGTTTGCCTGACAAACTCATGATATCCACGCAATTTTTGGCTCAATATTCCCAAATGCGGCTTTCAACATAAGTTTGCGAGAAAATCAGGCGGGCGAACGCTGTTCGCCCCTACAATGTGCCAACGTGTTATGCAGAATATTTTTTATATCAGCAAATTCTAGGGAGAAGCTCTCCGCCCGGCTGTGGGAGAAGGGTCTGTGAGCCTATCTCAGTTTTCATTACAACTCTGCCTGCGTTATCCTCTGTGACTTCGCCTATGACAGCGGCGTTCTCTGAGTTTTTGCACTTTCTAAGGGCAGAAACGATATCCTCCGCTTTGTCCTTTGGTGCGAATATAACAAGTCTGCCCTCGCAGGCAAGATACAATGGCTCTAAGCCCAGCATACCGCACACGCCTTTCACCTCGTCTGCCACCGGTATTTTTTCAGCGTCAAGGGTTATTCCTACACCGCTTTGACCTGCTATCTCGTAAAGAACAGTGCCTACACCGCCTCTTGTTGCGTCACGGATAACGTGGATATCGTTTGTAACGTCGAACATTGCTTTTACGTTTGCCCAGAGGGGTGCACAATCGCTTGTTACGTCTGCCTCTATGCCGAACTCGTCACGAGCTAAAAGTATGGTACAGCCGTGTCTGCCGATATCACCTGACACTATAACGGCGTCGCCTGCTTTGGCAAGCTTGCCTGAGGTGTTGGCGTTGTCCATTATCCTGCCTATGCCCGTAGTGGTAATGAAAACGCCGTCTACCTGACCTTTTCCTGCCACCTTTGTGTCACCTGCACATATCTCGACACCTGCTTCCTTAGCGGTCTTTGCCATGGCGGCGGCTATCTCCTCAAGCTTATCCATTGGAAAGCCCTCCTCGATAACGAAAGCACAGGAGAGATACAAAGGCTTTGCGCCCATGCAGGAAAGGTCGTTCACAGTGCCGCAAATACTTAGCTTGCCGATATTTCCCCCTGCGAATTCGTATGGAGAAACTATAAAGCCGTCTGTGGTGAATGCTATCTTGCCCTTTTCCATGGAAAGCACGGCGGCATCGTCGGCGGTCAGGTCAGGGTTAGCGAAATGCTCCTTAAAAACACGGTCGATAAGCTCGGAAGTCTGCTTTCCTCCTGCGCCGTGGGCAAGGGTAACAAATTTATCTGTCATAATTATTCCTCTTTTCGGATAGTTTATTTTACAAATTGCCATACTGATAATATGCTGAGCAAGCGCCCTCGTTTGACACCATGCACGCACCTATAGGGTGCAGCGGTGTACAGACCTTGCCGAAAACTTTACAATCCGAGGGCTTGCACTTGCCCTGCAAAACATCTCCGCAGCGGCAGGCTGGGTTTGGCTTGCCTGTTATTTTCGGCAGAGCGAATTTCTTTCGTGCGTCAAAGTCAGCATACTCGTCACGGAGTATCATGCCTGACATTGGGATAATACCAAGTCCACGCCACTCGCTGTCGCAGGGGGTCATGACCTTTTCCATAAGCTTTATGGCGGCTGGGTTGCCCTCGGGCTTTACTACTCTAGGATAGCAGTTTCTGAAAAACGGCTCGCCACGCTGAGAAAGCTCTATGGTAACAGCAAGAGCCGTAAGAAGTTCAGCGGCCGTGAAGCCCGTAACAACGCCTGAAACGCCCTTTTTCACAAGCTCCTCGCACACGGCTGTGCCTGTGATAGCGTTGACATGGCCAGGGTACAAAAATGCGTCTGCACTTCCCTCCAAAGCCTTATAAGCATTTGGCATGGTCTTGTTTGCACCAAGAATAGAGAAGTTTTCAAGCCCCAGCTTTTTCGCTTTTTCTACTGCAAGGCAGGCTGATGGGGTGGTGGTCTCAAAGCCAACGGCGAGAAATACCACCTGCTCATCTCTATGGCTTTCGGCATATGAAACTGCGTCAAGGGGCGAATAAACTGTCTTTATTACAGCACCCTTTGACCTTGCTCCTGCAAGGCTCATTTCTGTACCGGGTACTCTTATAAGGTCACCGAAAGTGCATATCTCCGCACCTTTTTCAAGAGCGAGCATACAAGCCTCGTCGATGAAGCCAATGGGAGTAACGCACACAGGACAGCCAGGACCTGAGATAAGCTCAACGCTCTCAGGAAGGAGCTTTCTTATGCCAAGCCTGAAAATCTCGTGGGTGTGAGTGCCGCAGACCTCCATTATGCGAAGCTTTTTGCCGTCCTCACGTTTGTAGGAGCTTATTATCTCCTTTGCATTTTCTATAGTGTTCATTGGATACTCTCCATTATCTCGTCAGTTTCTTCGCTATCGTCAGAGGTTATCTTTGCGATAGCCACCCCTGCGTGTACCATGACATAATCCCCTACCTCGAGATCGTCGATAAGGTCAGCAGATACCTCTCTTTTTGCACCGCTTGCGTCAATAACAGCAGTGCCCTCGTTTACACTTACTACCTTTGCAGATAAACCTACACACATATTAATACCTCCAAAAAATTTAATCTATATCACCAAGTCGAAATCACAGAGCAAAAAATGAGATACACAGGCGACCCAAGGTCGCCCCAGCTTATTGAAAAAGTTCGACAAAAGCGGGACGTCGAGGGCGCCGTCCCCTACAATTGGCGTAAATACGCTGTTTATATGTAGGGGCGAACAGCGTTCGCCTGTTATTTTGGTATTTTTAAACAGCCGCAGGCGATACCTTAATTCCTCACTCCTCACTCCTCATTCCTCATTCAGATAAAACGCCTGTCCCAAAGCTATACCACCGTCATTGGCAGGCACAAGGCTGTGGATAAGCACTCTAAGTCCCATTTTTTCAAGGCGGCACTTCACCATTTTAAGCAGAAGCTTGTTCTGAAAAACTCCCCCGCTCAAGGCACAGACCTTTACGCCTGTTCTCTCGCTTATGGTTCTGCACGCCTGTGCGGTCATGTCCGCAAGAAGTGAATGGAACTCATAGGCAAGGCGGTTTTTATCCTCACCATTTTGCATACCCTGGCAAAGACGCTTGATAAGAGCCTGAGTGCAGAGCATTATCCTGCCCTCTTTTTCGGCAGTGAGCTTTTCCATAGGCTCGTAAATGCCAAACGACTCACGGCTGAATTTTTCTGCCGCAAACTGCAACGCCATGGAAGCTTCGCCCTCAAAGGTTGAAGAACGCCTTATGCCAAGCACCGCAGAAGCGGCGTCAAAAAGCCGTCCTGCACTTGTGGAGCTTACTGCGTTTACTTTTTTCTCTGCCATTATGGACAGAAGCTTGTACTCTTTCGCTGTACAAATACCAAGCTTTTCACAGATCTCTCCGCCCCTTTCCCCATAGGCTGAGCCTGCAATCATTGCGGCGATACGCCAGCCCTCTTTAGAGGAAAGGTCGCCGCCCACCTGCATGAAGGGCTTTATGCTTCCCATACGCTCAAAGCCTGTGCGGTCGCAGAGAAGTATCTCTCCTCCCCATATGGTGCCGTCTGTGCCAAAGCCTGTGCCGTCATATGATACGCCTATGACCTTTTCGCTGTAGTCGTTTTCTGCCATGCAGGAAAGGATATGAGCATAGTGGTGCTGGATTTTTTTCAGTG
Source organism: Ruminococcus sp. N15.MGS-57 (assembly GCF_000980385.1). Lineage (NCBI taxonomy): Bacteria > Bacillati > Bacillota > Clostridia > Eubacteriales > Oscillospiraceae > Ruminococcus > Ruminococcus sp. N15.MGS-57. Next base: position 18,333 of record NZ_LARF01000023.1, on the reverse strand, counting down.
GCAGGTCAAGCCCCTCGGCAAATGCAACTGTATTGTATTTAGGGTGCATATCGCAGACTACGTTTTGCGGTGTTGCTTCCAGAAGTTCACACATACGCTTCACGGACTCCTCAAGAGCCTTTACAGTGCGGATATCAGCCATATCCCCCACATAGGAAGAGAGATAATAAAGGCTTCCCTTTCTGATACAGAAAGTGTTTTTAAGCTCGCCGCCTATGGCAAGGGTCTGACCTTTATCACTGCATGATGTCATAACAGGCAATGGTGCATATCCTCTTGAACGCCTTATTATGTAAGGCTTGCCCTCAAATGGATCCATGACAGTATCGTCTGAGCGTATCAAGATACGTCTGTTGTGGGATAATATCAGGTCGCAGAAGCCTGAAATCTCGCTGAGTGCGTCCTCGTCGCTTCGACAAATAGGTGCGCCACGGACGTTTCCGCTGGTCATAACAAGGCTGTCGGTCATTTCCACGCCGTCATCGTAATCAAAAAGAAGCAGGTGCAAAGGAGCATAGGGGAGCATTACTCCCACTGTAGGATTATCGGGTGCAACGCTTTCGCAAAGGCTTCCGCTAGTTTTTTTATCAAGAAGCACGATAGGCTTTTGCCAGCCTGTGAGAAGCTTTTCCTGCACTTCGCCAAAATCGCACTCACGCCTTGCGGTAGAAATATCCTTCAGCATAACGGCAAGTGGTTTTGCAGGGCGGTTTTTAAGCTCTCTGAGCCTTTTCACTGCGCTCTCGTTTTTTGCATCACAGCAAAGGTGAAAACCGCCTATGCCTTTGACAGCGATTATCTTCCCTGCCATGACGGCTTCTCTTGTAGCTGTGATAGCCTCAGCGCCTTTCTTTTCACTGCCTATGATATAGACCTCAGGACCGCATTTGTTACAGCACACAGGCTGGGCGTCATAACGCCTTGTGGCAGGGTCGGTGTACTCCTCCTCGCAGTCTTTGCACATTGGAAAGTCAGCCATTGTGGTGCGAACTCTGTCATAGGGCATAGAATCCATAATAGTGAGCCTTGGACCGCACTGAGTACAGTTTATGAAAGGGTGGTGGTATCTTCTGTTTGTTTTGTCGAAAAGCTCTCCCTTGCATTTTTCGCACACAGCGATGTCAGGGGATACGAAAATATCCCCTTTTTCCTTTTCGCTGTCGATTATCTCAAAGCTGTCAAAAGGCGGTTCGTCGGCACGGGCGGAGATTATCTCCATTATCACCGAACGCTCAGGGGGACGGTTTTCAAGGGCTTTTTTCAAGTCCTCCACAGCCTTTTCACTGCCCTGTGCGTGTATCTCAACATAAGAGCCTTTGTTTGCCACAGTGCCGAAAATTCCAAGGTCTGACGCTTCACGGCTGACAAAAGGTCGGAAGCCCACGCCCTGAACGATACCATAAACACGAATCATCTCAGTTTTCATCAGATAAGCTCCCTGACGGTATCCTTTATCTCGTCCTCTGCCTCGCTGTTTAGGACGTCTATGAGAACGTCCTCGAACTCTTCGCCGTCCAGACCTTCTTCTATGGCAGCGTTTCGCAGTCTGCCCAACATTCTCACAGTATGCACTGTAGGTCTGCGACGAACGGAGTCCATGAGAATGTTCTCATAACCTCTGCCGTAAAACTGCTCCATATATCTCACCACGGCACTTGTCATGCTGATATCAGCCATGGGGTGTCTTTCGAGAAATCTAAGCAAAGGCAAAACTGCGTTTATGCCCTCGCCGCTTTCGTCAAGCTCCTCCATGCAGTTTTCGGCTTCATATTCAAACTCCTCTGAGCCGAGATATTCTTCAAGACGCTCTATAATTTCTTCTGTCATATCTTTTCACTCTCTCCCTGCAAAAGTCTGCCTGAAAGTCCGAAATGCGGAAAGTCTATAAACTCGCCGCTGAAATTTTTCATAACACGTCTGAGGGTCTTGTCTGCGATAACAACGTCATAGTTATCACCAACATTGTCGCAAAGGTCGCTTTCATCTGCAAGGAAAAAATCACTCTGCTGTGAAAGCTCCTTTTTCTGCATAAAAAACGTTGCCGATGTGCAATGACACTTGCCGCTTTTTTCTGTGATAAGCTTTCTCACAGCGTCAGCCGCTGTTTGATTATGTATCACAAGGACGTTTTTATCCGCAAAGTTATCAGCTTTTTGCACTATCTCCTCAGGCAGACAGCTTTGTGGATATTCTATCTCATAAGGCGTGCCGAACTTTTCTTTGAGATACTCCGCCGCCTTTATTGCCGCCGCTGAACAGACTATGTTCATCTCTGCCGCAGCCGCATTTTTCACATCATCAAGGGTGCTTCCCATGCCATAGCATATAACATTCTCCCAACCCTTTGCCTTATATTCCGCCACTATCTTCTCGGGGCTTATGATACTAAGCTCCAAAGGCGTTGCACCTATAATGCCAAGCCTGCCTTTCTGAACAGGCTTGCTCTCAGTGGCAAAGGTCTTGAAAAGCTCTATCCACACCGGCTCTGAGCCACTGTCGTAATAGTTCGTGCCTGTACACTCGGCTGTTATGCAAGGCAGACCGGTTTTCTTTTCCGCCATTCGTTTCAACGCTCTCATATCTGTTGCGATGACAGCAGGCACAGGTGTGCCTATTATGGCGGTAAAGGCTGGTCTTATCTGCTCACAGGCTTTGGAGAGCTTTTCGATGAGCCTGTCGTCACGTCCTAAAATTGCGTCCATATCACGAAGCCCCGCGCTGAAAACTGCGCTCTTTTTGGTAAACCACCTTGGCTCGTCAAAGCCACAGACGTTGCCTGCACAGCCGCCTGCGTCGCATATTACCATTAGTCCTCCAAGCTCGTAAAGCACTGCCGACGCACCTGATTGGTCAGGGGCAAAGGGTGACAAAAGCTTCAAAAGATTTTTCATTTATCCTCCGCTCCTTTCCTGTCAAGTGCCTTTTCAAGGTCGCAAAACAGCTTTTTCACTCCTGCATAGCCAAAAGGCTGTATCTCGTCATTAAAGTCCGCTCCTGCTATGTCAGGGTGATAATAGGCACAGTCCTTGCCGATATAAACGTTCACACTCTCGTCAGGCTCGTAAAAGAGCATTGTTGGTGAGAGATTTGAATATATTTTTGTTTCAGGGGAAAGCTGTGCTATCTTTTTCACAAAGCCGAAATTTCGCTCCCCCACAGTGCCGAATATCTCCGCCACCTTGAAGCCGTATCTTATAAGAGCCAATGCCATTTCTATAGGGTCGCAGTTTGAAAACTCGCCCACTGCAAAGCACAGCCCTTTATGCTTTTCTCTGAAATCATCTATAAGAGCCATGGTCTGCTCATAATACTCTTTATCGCAAAGCTCCGCTCCTATCGCCTGACCCAGCAGACGATACTGCGTAGATATCTTGTCAGCCTGAAAAACTCTCGCAAGCTCTATAAAAGGTATGTTAAGCTCCTGCTCCATTTGCTGGGCGGCATATCTTGCTTCCGCATTGAGCACAAGAGAAAAATTTGCCTGCGACATTTTTTCATATTCCTCGAAGGTATCGCACCTTGAAAGCTCCCTTATGGCCTTTACGCCTGCACTTTTCAGCAGGCTGTAAAGCTCGCAGTCCTCCTGCAAGGGTGAGAAATAACCGAGGATATTCACCTCGTCAGACTTTCTATTGCGTGGTTTCAAAAGTGAATACACCGATTTTCGCACTGAAGCCATAGGGGGCAGACGCTTTTCCCTTGTAAGGGCATACATATAGCATGGCACAACAGGCACGCCTGCTCGGTCGCTGGATTTTCTGCACACTCTGTCCATATCAGTGCCGAGGAGGGCATCAACGCAGGTTATACATATCATCACCGCCGAGGGAGTGTGATCAAGGCTTTGACATACCTCCTCCACAGCTTTCGGTATCTTTGTAAGGTGCCTGCCTGTGACGATATCGGTATCGTCAAGAAGCAGGTAGAAAAATCTGTCGCCGTAGCCGCTTTCCGCACTGAGCATAGTGGTGTTTCGTCCACAGCAGGCAGGAGCCACAAGAAGCATAACCGAATTTGGCACTGCAAGTCCTGCTCTTTTTACACCAAAGCCCTGCGCTCCCGGTGAATTGAACGCCAATGTTGCAGGGGAGCTGTAGATAAGGTGCTTTGCCGAAAGAAGCTCGTCGGGGATATTATCTTTTCCATTTTGGGCAAGCTCCGCCGCCGTTATGTAAAACGCTTTAGTCATCGTTGTCCTCCTGCATAAGGGTCTGGGCAAGCTTCAAAAAGCATTTTGCCGCCTGACAATCAGGCTCGCCCTCTATGACGGTCATGCCCTTATCCTCACATCTGATGATATCGTCGCTTCTTGGTATATCCGCAACGACATCAAGCCCTGCGCTTTCTGCAAAGGCTCTGACCTTTTCTTCCTCGCCCTCAACGTTTCGCCTGTTCATGACGATACCACGGACTTTTGCATAGCTTCTGTCGGCAAAGTTTTTCACCGCACTGTTTATATTATTTGCGGCATACAATGCCATTTTCTCGCCTGAGGTGACGATAAGCACCTTTGAAGCGTAGCCCTCTCTGATAGGTGCGGCGAAACCTCCGCACACAACGTCTCCGAGAACGTCATAAAGCACAACGTCAGGCTTATATTTTTCAAAAAGCTTCAAGTCTTCAAGCAGGCTGAAGGTGGTGATTATACCTCTGCCTGCACAGCCAAGTCCGGGGGTAGGACCGCCTGTTTCTATACAAAGCACTCCGCCATAGCCCTCTTTTGATATCTCCTCTATGCTCTCAGGCTCATCGTCATGCTCTCTGAGATAATTCATCACAGGCATAACAGGCTCGCCCCCAAGAAGATTTATGGTGGAGTCAGCCTTTGGGTCACAGCCTATTTGTATAACTCTTTTCCCAAGACTTGCAAATGCGGCGGCAAGGTTTCCCGTAACTGTGGATTTTCCTATTCCGCCCTTTCCGTAAACGGCTATTTTTATCATAAAAGTATCCGTGCGAAAGCACGTTCCTCCTTTTTATAGGTTAAGTATTTTTCTTACATCTTTATCTATCAGATCGGGGATATCTTTAAGAAAACATCTTCCCGAAAAAGCAACGTGTGGCAGTGAAACAAATCTTGCCCCTTTGCATATAGGTCTGAAAAGCGGGTCTGCTATGACGGTCTTATGCTGTGAAAAAAGCTTTTCAAGCTCTGCTTCTTCCTCGCAGAAAATGTCCGTCCCTGACAGCACCTCGCTGTTTCTTATGCCAACTGTCGCCACAGTTTTTGCGCCAAGTTCAGCCCCAAGGGAAGAAGCAAAAACGTTTTCCCCTGCAACTATCATATGAGCATTCTCTACAGCTTTTTCACCGCAGGAATTTATACAAACGCCCTCTGACACTGCTCTTTTCAGGTCAGCGGAAAGCTTTTTGGAAAAGCTTTTCCCCACAGGCACGCCCACAACATATGGCACTCCATAGGTATCGAAAAGATACTTTGCCGCAGCTATCCCGTCTGAGGATATAACAAGGCTTACAGTCGCCTGTGGTGCGGTAGAGATCTCATCAAGACTGCTGTCCATAGCAAAACAGCTTTGCACTGAAAAGCTGTTATCCAAAAGCCACTTTTTTATGGAGCTTACGCTGGTGTTCACTGAAAAGTCAAGAGGCGTTGCACCAATAATATTCACTGAATTTGCCTGCTTTTCTTTTCCCTCACGGCAGAAAAGCTTTGCAATATTAAGGAAAGCTCCCTCTGCTCCTTGAAGATAGGAATGAGTGCCGTTGGTATCAACGAAAAATGTGGTCAGACCCGTTTCACGCTCTATCTCCTCAGCGGCCGCACTATAGTCAAAGCCTGTCATTGCAGGCATTGGCGAACCGCAAATGGCTATGAATTCGGGTGAAAGCTCACCTGCCGCTTTTGCCACATCACGAATGAACTTGCCGTCATTGCCCATAACGGCGTCCGCTTCTGTTAGTGCAGAAATATATATCATGCTTTTACGGTCATACCAGCGTGGCTCGTCATGGGTGGCGTAGGTGGAGTTACAGCCTGAAGCGTCATGGACGACGGTCATTCCACCAAGCTCATAAAGCGCTGAGCATACTCCCGAAGTATCCGCCGCATATATGGATATCACTTTTGCATTCATAGACAGCTTTCACACCCCCAGCCCTTGTGTTGTATCACCTTACGTCTGTCCTTTTTGTTTACTGCTCCCTCAGCCATAAGCTCTGCAAGCCTTTTTATGCCCTCGAAGCCATATCCACCGCCCCCTGCGACTATATCAACAAAGTTATCGGTCTGGCAGAAAAAAGCCGCTTTCTGACCTACTGCAAGATATTTTTCTTCGCACTGTGAAAACTCCATTTTCACATTCACAGTAGGGAGAATTTCAAGGTCGTGGCAATGGGCTTTCAGCCACTCAAAGTCTGCCCTTTCCTCCTCTGAAAAGCTGTCGGCATAGCAACGCTTCACATTGAAGCCTTTCTCTGCAAGAAGTCTGCAAAAGCCAAGGGGCCTTGGCAGAGCGGTATAATCCACGGCTATAGGCAAATCCCCTACTACCTCAAGGGCATTTGCAAGAGCCTTGTCGGCGGCTTCTCTGTCAGCAGAAAAGTCAGGCGTTTTCACACCAAGCTGGGTGCAAAGTCTGCTGTAATTTTTCTCTATCTCATCATAGCCATAGCACAAGGGCAGATACAAATGCTTTGTGCCAAGTCGCTTTTCAAGTTCCTCTCCTGACGGCTTTGCCGTGGGTATATAGGTGATATTCAAAGAGCTTTCCGCCATGGAGAGATACTCCTCATAGGTCTTGCACTTTGTTATGTCAAGAAGCTCAAAGCCTGCTGAGTTTATTATTTTTACAAGTTCGGAGGCTTCGTCCGTGGCTCTGTCACAGCCTATTATTGCCGCCGTTTTAGGCTTCTTTTCGCACTTTTCAAGTGGCTCGTAAAGCTGTTTTCTCATAAGGCTGTCGGGGGAGATAGACTTTCTCATGGTTGGCGTCATGTAACAATCTATAAAATGCACCTGCGGAAACAATGCCGAAAGTTCGTCTATTATCATTTTGAAGTCACAGCCTGCAAAAAGGTGAACACAGCTTAGAAAAATCAAAACGCATTTTGGCTTTTCCTCAAGCCTGTTTATTATATCACTCACTCCGTCGATAACGTCCTGCTCCATTGTGCCGTCATACAGATCCTGCTCAGAAACAGTCACCCATGACATTCTGTCCATGGCATTCATCTCTGCCGCAGTGAGGATAACGCCCCTTAAACAGCCCTGTGCGCAGACAAATATCTGACGTGACTCAGGGATAAGCATACCGGTATGGACGATATTCCACACGCCCCTTGTGGGTGGATTATATTCAAGACCGCTTTCAAAAGGCGCAGGAAAAGCCGCCTTCGTTATATTTATGCCGCTCTCTTTTATCATTTTTCTTCTCCCATACCGCACAGCTCGGCTATCTTATCCGCAAGGGCTTTATACTGCTCTGCCGCAGTGCTGTCAGGAAAAGCTTCCATGACAGTTTTGTGCATATCCTCAGCTTCGCTCACAAGGTCGCTTCTGTCTATCTCGGCTATCACAGAGCTGTGAAAATCAGCCGCAAGCTCTGCCGCTTTTTCCTCCTCGTTTTTTACGTTGCGTTTATTGAGGATAAAACCGCCAAGTGAGGCATATCCACGGCTTTTGAAATTTTCCACCGCCATTGCGATGTTTGCGGCGGCATATACAGACATACTCTCGCCTGACGTGATGATAAACACCTTATCGGCATAGCCCTTTCGCATTGGCATTGAAAAACCTCCGCACACCACGTCGCCGAGAACGTCATAGATAACAACGTCAGGCTGATATTTTTCGTATGCGCCCTTTTTTTCAAGCTCCTCCAAAGCGGCGATTATACCTCTGCCTGCACAGCCAAGCCCCGGCACCGGGCCGCCTGCTTCAACGCACACAACATTGTTATAGCCTACCCTTACCATATCTTCAAGGTCAAAGCTTTCGCCTTTTCGCACAAGGTCAAGAACGGTCGGTATCCTCTCTCCCCCATGGAGAAATATGGTGGAGTCAGCCTTTGGGTCACAGCCTATCTGCATGACTTTCAGCCCTTTTTGTGCCAGTGCAACACTGACATTTGATGCCGCCGTTGACTTTCCTATTCCGCCTTTTCCGTAAAAAGCAAGCTTTATCATTATCTGTGATCTCCTCTTGATATCTTTATTTTATAGCCTATGGACTCCATTCGTCTTTCAAGGCAAGCCCTGCACTGTGCTGACTCGTCACCTGTGCATATCTTGTTGTCATAGAGCATATATTTTTTTCTCACTGCAACAGGGGACAGATTCGGCATTATAACGTTCGCACCTGACAGCACCCCTTGTTCTCTCCCTTTGGGATCAATAGTGCCAAGGGCTGTGGTGGCAGGCAAAAGAACGTCGGGGAGCATTATCCTGCAAATGCTTAGCAGAAAGAGGGTAAGCTCATATGAGCCTTGTGGACAGCTTCTGAAAGGCGTGTCCTTATGTGGGAGAAAAGGTCCAATGCCTATCATTTCGGGCTTGAAATCGCACATAAACTCCATATCCTCAGCAAGGCACTCCGTCGTCTGATACGGCGAGCCTATCATCATTCCACAGCCTGTCTGATAGCCTATCTCTTTAAGATCTGAAAGACACTCCATTCGGTTTTTCCAAGACATTTCGGCTGGGTGGAGCTTTTTGTAATGCTCCTCGTCGGCAGTTTCGTGCCTGAGAAGATACCGGTCTGCACCTGCATTGAAAAGGGCTTCATAGTCCTCACGGCTTTTCTCACCTAGGGATAATGTTACCGCACAATCAGAGTGACGCTTTTTTATCTCGCTGACGATACCGCAGAGCATTTCTCTGTCATAGAAAGCGTCCTCACCGCTTTGAAGCACAAAGGTACGGAAACCATAGCCGTAGCCCTCGTCACAGCACTGCAAGATCTCCTCAGCGGTAAGCCTGTATCTGCTCACGTTGCCGTTTGAACGCCTTATTCCGCAGTAAAGGCAATCGTTTTTGCATATGTTTGAAAACTCCACTATGCCCCTTATGTAGATATCCTTGCCGAACATTTCCTGCGAAATGCCCCTTGCAAGCTCTGCGGCATAGGCTCTGTCGCTCTCGTCATATTCTTTTATAAGCTTCACCCATTCATCGTGGGAAAGCTTTTTCTCGCAGTTTAGTTTATCAATAAGTTCTCTGACCGCCATTGTGATCTTCAAGCTCCTTTACAAGATGTGGAAACACTTCTATGCTACGTTTGAGAATACCTTTCATATAGGCAATAGCAATGCCATAATTTGTGAACGGAACGTCTGCGTCACAAGCACATTTCATTCTGTAGGTAAGCTCTTTTGAGCCTAGCATACAGCCGCCACAGTGTATGCAAAGCGCAAAGTCCGAAAGCTCCTCTGGAAAGCCATGACCTGATGACAGCACTATTTCAAGATTCTTGCCTGTGTATTCTTTCAGCCAGTTCGGAAGCTTCACAGAGCCTATATCACCGCACTGTCTGTGATGTGTACAGCCCTCTGAAATAAGCACCTTGTCACCGTCTTTAAGATCGTCGATAGCTTTCACGCCCTTTACTGCGGCATCAAGAAAGCCCTTATATCTAGCCATAAGGATAGAAAACGAGGTGAGAGGGATATCCTCGGGGGTATCCTTTGAAACTCTTGCGAAAGCCTGACTATCCGTTATAACAAGTGCAGGCTTCTCTATCCTGCCAAGCACTCCTGAAAGCTCAGTTTCTCTTACCACCACTGCACAGGCGTTTGCTTCAAGAACATCTCTTATGGCCTGCTGTTGTGGCAGGATAAGCCTGCCCTTTGGTGCGGCGCTGTCGATAGGGGTGACAAGCACCACCATATCGTCAGGCTTTATAAGGTCGCCCACAAGCTTCATTGTCATGGTGTCTGTTTCAGTGAGCTTTGCAACAGCGTTTTTAAGCTCCTCTATGCCTGTTTTCTCTTTTGCGCTGACGTACACTGCGCCCTCCTCTTTTGGGATATCAGTGAGCAGGTCGGCTTTGTTTTTGGCTATAATAAATGGTATGTTTTTCTCTTTGAATATTGAGATAAGCTGTTTTTCGCAGTCGCCAAGGGGCAAGGTGCAGTCTGTTACAAGGACGGCGCAATCTGTTCTGTTTAGTATCTGCTTAGTTTTCTTCACACGAAGTTCTCCAAGCTCGCCCTCGTCGTCAAAGCCTGGGGTATCTATTATCACAACAGGGCCAAGGGGCAAAAGCTCCATTGCCTTTGTAACAGGGTCGGTGGTAGTGCCTTTCGTATCGGATACCACTGCAAGATCCTGATTTGTTACTGCATTCACAACGCTTGATTTTCCTGCGTTTCGTCTGCCGAAAAATCCTATATGTATACGTTCTCCGCTTGGTGCGTCATTAAGTCCCATTGCAAAAGCTCCTCTCAAAAAAATAAGCCATACCCCTATGGATACAGCTTTTCTATAGCAAAACAAGACCACACGATAGTGCAGTTTTCTGCTTGATGTGTATTCTTTCGCCTTAAAGGAGAAAACTCGTTTTCGGCGTCAGGGTCACAAATATTTATTAAATTTTTACTGTGGCGAATAAAGGGTCTTGGCGGTCACTCCCTCAAGCCTGCCTATCTTGCCTGCAAGAGAATTTATAACGTCCTGCGGGGCATCAACTGCCACACTTATTATGTTCATGCCACGCTCTCGGTATGGCAGACCCATTCGTCCTATTATATACTCGGCATGCTCATGAAGAATTGCGTTTATCTCCTGCGCAGAGCCGTTATCGTGTGCGATTATTGCAAGTATTGCCACACGGGTATCCATAAAACACCCCCGTAATGTAAAAGTGTACTTTATCTTACTTTATGATAGCACGATTTGTTGGCGTTGTCAATTGGAAGTTATCTATTTGAATAAAATTTTTAGATAACATTTGACTAAAATATACGACATATACTATTGACAAGTAGAGTTAGCCATGGTAAACTTATTTTGTGGAGTTCTTTTAGATAAAACATAAGAATAAAATATAGCTATGGAGGAAAAGACAATGACTCTTGATAAGCTTAAAACGGGTGAGTCTGCCGTGATAAAAGCGGTAGGTGGCGAGGGTGCGCTTAGGCTGCGTTTTCTCGACATGGGACTTATACCCAAAACAAAGGTGAAAATGCTAAAGCGTGCGCCAATGGGCGACCCTCTTGATATAGTACTGAGAGGCTATGAGCTGACGCTCAGGATAGAGGACGCAAAAAACATAGAGATAGAAAAAACAGAGGAGAATGACCATATATGAGATTTGCCCTTGCAGGAAATCAGAACTGTGGAAAGACCACGCTTTTTAACGCCCTTACAGGGTCTAATCAGCACGTTGGAAACTTTCCCGGTGTAACAGTCGAGCAGAAGGTCGGTGACATAAAGGGGCAGAAAAACTGCACTGTGGTGGATCTGCCGGGAATATACTCACTGCGCCCTTACACGCAGGAAGAGATCGTCACCCGTGACTACATAATAAATGAAAAGCCTGACGGCATTATAAACATTGTTGACGCCACCAATATAGAGCGAAATCTGTATCTCACTTTACAGCTTCTTGAACTGCGTGTGCCAATGGTGCTTGCCTTAAACATGATGGACGAGGTAAGAGCCAACGGTGGAACGATAGACGTAAAAATGATGAGCGACGCACTTGGCATACCTGTTATTCCAGTAAGTGCGGCAAAGGGCGAGGGTATCTCAGACCTTATCGACAAGGCTGTAGAAACTGCCCGAAACAAGACAAAGCCTGTTGTCACAGACTTTTGCTCAGACGATTCCGCTGTACACAGATGTATACACGCAGTTGTGCATCTTATCATGGATCACGCAAACCGTGCAGGCATACCGCCGAGATTTTGTGCTTCAAAGCTTATTGAGGGTGATAAGAATATCGAAGATCAGCTTGAGCTTAATCAAAACGAGCTGGAGCTTCTCGAACACTGCATAGTGGAAATGGAGGACGAATCAAAGCTTGACAGAAATGCGGCGCTTGCAGATATGCGATACGACTTTATCGAGAAAGTCGTTGCCATAAGCGTTGTGAAATGCCACGAGAGCCGAGAACACAAGCGGAGCGTAAAAATAGACCGCATTTTAACGGGAAAATACACTGCACTGCCTGTATTTTTCGGGATAATGTTTCTTGTATTTTTCCTCACATTCAATGTTATCGGCTCGACCCTTTCCGATTGGCTTTCCCTTGGTATAGACAAGCTCACCGACCTAGCAGACAAAGGGCTTACAGCCTACGGCATAAACCCTGTTGTACACAGCCTTATAATAGACGGAGTTTTTGCAGGCGTTGGAAGCGTTCTAAGCTTTCTGCCTATAATAGTGACGCTGTTCTTTTTCCTTTCCATACTGGAGGACACGGGCTACATGGCACGAGTGGCATTCGTAATGGACAAGCTTCTTAGAAAGATCGGTCTTTCGGGACGAAGCTTTGTGCCTATGCTCATAGGCTTCGGCTGTTCAGTGCCTGCTATAATGGCGACGAGAACGCTTGTATCAGACCGTGACAGAAAAATGACCATACTTCTTACCCCTTACATGAGCTGTTCGGCAAAGATACCTATTTACGCAGTTTTCTGTGCAGCATTTTTCAAGAAATATCAGGCGCTTGTGATGATAGGCTTATACATAACGGGCATAGTGCTTGGGATAATAATTGCGCTGATACTGAAAAATACAGCTTTCCGTGGCAAGCCTGTGCCGTTTGTAATGGAGCTTCCAAACTATCGTCTTCCTTCGGCAAAAAGCGTAGGACTTCTTCTTTGGGACAAGGCAAAGGACTTTATACAAAGAGCTTTCACAGTTATATTCTTTGCGACTATCATAATATGGTTTTTGGAGACCTTTGACGCAAAGCTCAACGTTGTAAAAGACTCCTCCGACAGCCTGCTAGCTCTTATCGGTCAGGCTATATCGCCAATATTCAAGCCTTTGGGCTTTGCAGATTGGAGAGTGACCACCTCGCTTATATCAGGCTTCACTGCAAAAGAGGCGGTAGTAAGCACAATGGCGGTACTGATGAACACAAGCACTGCAAATCTTGGCACTGCTCTTTCGGGAGCATTCTCCACCCTTTCCGCACTGAGCTTTCTCGTATTCACCCTGCTTTACACCCCATGTGTTGCGGCGGTGGCGACCATAAAGAGAGAGCTTGATTCAAGGATACAGACAGTAGGCGTTGTGATAATGCAGTGCATGGTGGCATGGCTTTGCGGCTGTGCGGTATATCAGATAGGAGCGTTATTATGAATACAGCCGACTGGATAGTGGTGATACTTCTGCTTTTATGGGCAGTGGCGGCGGCAATAAGTATATCAAAGCAAAAGAAAAAAGGTAAATGCTGCGGCTGTTGTTCACACTGTCACAGCAGATGCGGCAAAAAATAAGGCATAAAAGTAGCGGAGAACTGCAAAAAGAATGCGTTCTCCGCCATTTTATTAATATATAAGCAACACTAAGAAAATCAAAAATTTACAATACATCTGACTTTTTTCGTTAATACACCTGACAAATAAGCAAAAATGTGATATAATATAGCTTAGGGCGAAGTTATCTACCTTGTTTTTTTTGAGATATGGTTAGTCCAATCTAACTTTATAAAGAAAACCAGCTTAGAAAGGTCGGTATTATGAAGAAACAATTTTTTAGCAATGAGAAAGACGGTTTTTATGGTACATATTATGAAAACCCAAAGGATGCAAACTGCGCAATGATAGGTCTGTTCGGTGACGATCCTAATGACTTTATGGCAAAGTGCGGAGCAAAATGGCTTCACAAAAATGACGTGAACGTTATGTGTATGTCACCTGACGTGAAGAACTACGGCCATGTGAACTTCCCGCTTGAAAGGATAGAGACCGCTATAAAGTGGCTCAAAAGCCATGGAAACAAGAAGATAGGCATAATGGGAATGAGTACGGCAGGAATGGATTCCCTTGTGGCAGCTTCATATTTCCCTGACATAACACTCACTTTCGGTCTTACGCCAAGCGACTTTGTATGGCAGGGCTTTGAGCAGGGCGAAAAAGACGGCTGCAAGGAATGGCCTATCCCTGACGCTTCCACACTTTCATGGCAGGGCAAGCCGCTTGCCTATATGCCGTTCGTTTATGCCCACCCTGAATACTATCACAAAATAGAAGAAGAAACCAAAGGCTCGGGAGATATAACACGAAGCACGCACCTTTTTATCGACTCTGAAAAGGCAAGAGAACATACAGAGGAAGAAATGATAAAGGTTGAGAACATCAAGGGCAAGCTTATAATGGTGGGTGCTGATGACGACAGCTTCTGGGAGGCAGGAAAATACGTCCGCCGCATGGATAAGCGCTTGAAAGAACGCCCTCACGAGTGCGATTACGAAGCCCTGACTTACGAGCATGGAACGCACTTTGTGCTTCCTGAGACAATGCTCAGAAAAGCACTTCCTGTGGGACTTAAATTCGTAATGAAATTTATTTTCAAGGCTGCAAAGGACTATCCTAAGGAGTGCGAGCAGACAAGAAAGGATATCGACAGACGACTTTCTGCGGCTTTAAAACAGTGGGTAGCTGAATAAAAAAAGCCCATAAAATACGCTATTTTGTGTAGGGGCGACCTCTGTTCGCCCCTTGCTCGATATGTTTTACGATAAACCAAGACCGACTTCCAGCCAAAAAAAGTTGAAAGTCGGTCTGTTTTTTTTGCAACAGCATAAATGCTTTCAAAAAGAAGATTTTTGTGAATTTTGTGAGTTTTCTATTGACATTAGAGCACGGATATGGTAACATTAACGGTGTGTGAATATTTTCTAATAGCAATCACATATCAAAGCAAAAAAGCAATTATTTTATATAGATAGATAGTGGTGGGTCATCGGGGCCCTGACGAAGGAGCAAGCTATGTTTATAAGCGATACAGCGAAATATAAAATAATAGGTATCTGCACTTCATGTGTACAATCTGACTATGTGAGAGATATAGTATCTTCCATAAGCCGAAAGGGTGTAAAAGAGGGCTACAAGGTGCTTCTTTTTAACACCTTTTGCGACCTTTATCACAACATTTCCTACAACCATGGTGAAGCAAGCATTTTTGATCTTATAAATTATGACATTCTTGACGTACTTATAATAATGCCCGAGGCAATAAAAAGAGACAGCATTTCCAACGAGATAAGCAAGCGTGCCCATGAACACGGTGTTCCTGTCATATGCGTTGACAGTACAATGGATAATTGCTGCAGTGTGACATTCAATTACTCTGACGTTTTTGAAAAGATAGTTCGCCATGTGATCGAATTTCACGGCTGCAGAAGAGTTAATTTCATTGCTGGCGTAAAGGGCAATGCTTTCTCAGAAGAGCGTATAGAAGCATACAAAAAGGTGCTTGCGGAAAACGGCATAGAATTTGAGCCTGAGCGTCTTGGCTATGGTGACTTCTGGGATATGCCAACAAAAGGAGTATTGGAGAAATTTTTAGAAAGCAGTTTGGAATTTCCGCAGGCGATAATATGTGCAAACGACGCTATGGCGATAGCAGCTTGCAGCATACTGAGAGAACGCGGCATAAAAGTGCCTGAAGACGTTATTGTAACGGGCTTTGACGGCATCGAACTTGAACAGTATAACAGCCCTCGTCTTACAACGGCGGCTGTAGACAATGATGTGCTTGGCGAAAAGATAATAAACGCCATAGACCATATGATGAACGGAGTGCCTCTTCCTGAAAAAATAGAGGTCAGCTACACCATGAGGATATCCCAGTCATGCGGTTGTAAGAAAATAGACCCGAGAGAAGTAGGCGACAAGATCCTTGAGCTTTACCATAGAATGAACAATTCTGATGGTCACGAACAGCATATGTTCTCTTATCTTGCAAAATCAGTGGAATGTCACACCGTAGAAGAAATGGCAAAGGTAATGGCACGTTCGGGAGATTATTATAGCTGGGTATGCACAAACTCTGATTTTCTGTCAAACACGAGGCAGAGAGAACGCTTTAATAACAGCTTTACAAAGCAGATGAGAGTTTTCATGCAGACTTTTGACAACAAATACAAGACCGGTGAAGTTTTTGACACCAAGGATCTTTTGCCTGATATGGAGCAAGTCCTTGGACGCCATAACTGCTTAATGTTCTCGCCGCTTCATTTTCAGGACGAGGTCATAGGCTATGCGGCAAATTCATTTAGTCCTATATATTTTCTTTTCCAGAACACAAGACGTTTTATAAACAACACCAATCAGATAATGGAGAGCTTTAAAAACCGCCAGCGGCTTGAAAGGGCAAATGCGGAGCTTGCAAGGATACATATGCTTGACCCCATGACGGGGATATATAACCGCAGGGGCTTTTACAAGAACGTAAAAAAGCTTATTTCAAAGGCTGAGAAACAGGGCGTAGGCGTATGGGTATTCTCTATTGACATGGACAACCTTAAAAAGATAAATGACCTCTATGGTCACAACGAGGGTGACAAGGCGATAAAGGCAGTGGCGTCGCTGATGACAAAATGCACTGCAGAAGGTGGGATATGCTCACGCTTCGGCGGTGATGAATTTGTAGCTGTTATCGCTGAAACAGACGGTGCAGACAGCTTTTACGAAAAGGTATCCCGCAGCATTGCAGAATACAATCGCAGAAGCAAGTCGCCATATGATGTGTCGATAAGCTGTGGCTACAAGGCTGGAAAGCCGAAAACATTGAAAGAGATCGACGATCTTATGAAAGAGTCAGATCGTGAGATGTACACGCAAAAGCGTAAACATCATAGTCGGCGGGACTAACAGACATAACAAGAGGGCGGATAGTTTGAAAACTTCCGCCCTTGTTTTTATGCTATTTGGGTATGTCAACTCCCTCAAGAAAGATCTTCAGCCCGATCAAAACGAGTATAATGCCGCCTGCTATTTCTGCCCTGCTCTTATATCTTGAGCCGAACTTATTGCTATGGCGAGTCAACTTTTTTTGTCAAATAAACATTTGACAAAATTGCAAAACTGTGATATAATAACGATTGTAATGTGTTTCCGTAGCTCAGCTGGATAGAGCGACCGCCTCCTAAGCGGTAGGTCGGGTGTTCGAATCACCTCGGGAACGCCATAATGTGGAGATAAAAAAGATGTCTCCTGCGAAAAGCCCGAATATATCGGGCTTTTTTGCTACCCAAATGTAAACAAAAACGAATGAAGGCGAAATGGGGTCTGTTTATGACCGAACAGAAAAAGAATACTATCATAACAAGCGGCATCGCTGTACTTGCCGTGATACTGGCATATTGCTTCCGAATTGTGGGCAGGGGCAGCTTCTACCCGATGCTGTTTTCCTATCTGCGCAGCTTTATCTATATAGGTCTGTTCGCCGCCTGGGGGCTCTCCGTCCGTCAGCGGATCGTGCAAAAGCAGGTGTGCAGGTTTATGACGGTCACCGCAGTACTGCTCATCATATGGATGGTAGTCCGTTCGGCAAAGTATTTTATATTCTGGCAGCCGGATGCCGTCCGTTACTTGTGGTATCTGTTCTATCTGCCCATGCTGTTTGTGCCTATGCTGGCGCTGCTGATCGCCATGTCATTGGGAAAGCCGGACGAATACAAATTCCCCAAGGGAATGTCGATTCTGTGGATCATCTCCGGCACATTGCTTCTGCTCGTGCTCACAAATGACCTGCACCAATTCGTATTTACCTTTCCTAAGGACGCCGCCGTGTGGACAGACAAAAACAACGGCTATTCGATAGGCTACTTCATTATTGTAGGCTGGCAGGTGCTGTGTGCCTTTGCCGCACTCGTAATTATGTTTTTAAAATGCCGTGTGCAAAAAGGAAGGCTCCACTTTCTGCCCATTGTTCCTATGCTGCTGACGATCGTTTACAGCGTGCTTTACTATGCAGGTGCGGATTGGCTGCTCCACTTGTTCGGCGATATTGCCGCATTCCAAAGTGTGATGTATATTCTGACCTTTGAGTTTTGCATCGCCTGTGGATATATACATTCAAACAGCCGTTATGTGGACTTGTTTGCCTCCTCTGTCGGCACATCGGCAGAGATCACCGACAAGGACTTTACCGTTCGGTATGCAGCTGTAAACACTGCGCCTATCTCAAAGGAAACGATGAAAAAAGCCGAGCAAAGCCCGGTCACAATGGGCGGCTTGACCGTTCACACCATGCCCATTGATGGCGGCTATGCCGTATGGACAGAGGATGTGTCGGCTTTGCGTGACATCAAGGAGGACTCCGAGCTTCTTGCAGACGAGCTTGCCGACAGGAACGAAATGCTCCGTTATGAATACAAGCGTGAAGCCAAGCGCCGCAAGGTGGAGGAGCAAAACC
>NZ_LARF01000131.1:0-790 GCF_000980385.1 Ruminococcus sp. N15.MGS-57 | reverse complement strand
GAATCTCGGTTGATTTCTCTTCCTCGCCCTACTTAGATGTTTCAGTTCAGGCGGTTCCCCTCATACACCTATGGATTCAGTGTATGATGCCGGAGCTTTATTCCGGCGGATTGCTCCATTCGGACATCTGCGGATCATCTCATACTTGCTGATCCCCGCAGCTTTTCGCAGCTTATCGCGTCCTTCGTCGGCTCCCAGTGCCAAGGCATTCACCCTGCGCTCTTTTTAGCTTGACCTTATGTTTTGAATCTTTCGGTTCTCTCTAACTTGCTCAGTTCATTGTAGTTTTATGTCTTTCGACATATCCCATAATTTGCTTTACAGTTATTCTCGTTTCGTTTTCATTGTTCAATTTTCAATGTGCAAGCGCCCTTTCGGGCTTGGTGGGCTAAAGTGGACTCGAACCACCGACCTCACGATTATCAGTCGTGTGCTCTAACCAGCTGAGCTATTAGCCCGCATTTCGGAAAGCCAGTCTCGTTTCCACATCCTCTCCTGGTGGAGATGAGGAGGATCGAACTCCTGACCCCCTGCGTGCAAAGCAGGTGCTCTCCCAGCTGAGCTACACCCCCATATCAGAGGTTGTGGACTCTCGCCTTCGCCTTCCCAATTTTGAAAGTTCATCTAAGAACCTTCAAAATCGAACAGAAACCAACTGAAGTTTGAACCCTCAGGTTCTAAAAACCTAAGGCATAGAGCCAAACATCTGCTTGACTCGATTCTCCTTAGAAAGGAGGTGATCCAGCCGCACCTTCCGATACGGCTACCTTGTTACGACTTCACCCCAGTC
>NZ_LARF01000085.1:0-2166 GCF_000980385.1 Ruminococcus sp. N15.MGS-57 | reverse complement strand
ATAGTGAACGTCACGGACCTCAAATCCGGCACGGTCTCTTGAAAGACCGCCAGGGCCGAGGGCTGAAAGTCTTCTCTTATGAGTAAGCTCAGCCAGAGGGTTGTTCTGATCCATGAACTGTGACAGTGGAGAAGAACCGAAGAACTCTCTGATTGCCGCAGTGATAGGTCTTATATTGATAAGAGCTGTAGGAGTAACGACCTCAGTGCCCTGTGACTGAATGTTCATTCTCTCACGGATAACTCTTTCCATTCTTGTGAAACCGATCCTGAACTGGTTCTGAAGAAGCTCGCCTACTGAACGGATTCTTCTGTTGCCAAGATGGTCGATATCGTCAACAGTACCAACGCCCTCGCAAAGGTTGAGGAAGTAAGAAACCGTAGCGATAATATCATCGATAGTGATGTGCTTTGGAACGAGGTCGTCAGCCTTAAGTTTGATGTTCTCCTTAAGTTCTTCCTCATTCTCAGAATCCTCAAGAATTTCCTTGAGAGCCTTGAAAGATACCTTTTCGTTGATGCCAAGCTCAGTGCAGTCAAAATCAACATAAGCGTTGATGTCTACCATGCCGTTGCCTATGATCTTAACTTCGCACTCTTCAAGCTTTGTAACAGCCTCGCCTGTTGCGGAAGTAAGATGCTCCTTTACCTCAACGTCAACGTAAACCTCCATAACGCCTGCGGTCTCGATCTCCATAGCCTTATCAAAGCTGATAAGATCGCCAGCCTCAGCCATTACCTCGCCTGTCATAGGATTTACAACAGGTCTTGAAAGTCTGTGGCCTGAAAGTCTTGAACCAACGCCAAGCTTCTTGTTGTACTTATATCTGCCAAATCTTGAAAGATTGTATCTCTTAGCGTCAAAGAACAGGTTGTTCAGGTGAGTAACAGCAGAATCTACTGTAGGAGGCTCGCCCGGACGGAGCTTCTTGTAAACTTCAAGAAGAGCTTCCTCTCTGTTAGCAGTCTGATCCTTCTGCATGATAGTCTGAGTAAGTCTTTCATCAGGACCGAAAACTTCCTCGATCTCCTCGTTAGTACCAATACCGAGCGATCTCAGGAAAGTAGTAAGAGGGATCTTTCTGTTTTTATCGATTCTGACATAAACCACGTCGTTAGAATCCATTTCATATTCAAGCCAAGCACCTCTGTTAGGGATAACAGTTGTCTTGAACAGATCCTTACCGGTCTTGTCCTTATCAAAAGCGTAATAAACACCTGGTGAACGCACCAACTGAGAAACGATAACACGCTCTGCACCGTTGATAACAAAAGTTCCGCTGTCGGTCATTTTAGGGAAGTCACCCATAAATACCTCGGACTCCTTGATCTCGCCGGTCTCGGTATTGTTAAGTCTTGCAGTAACTCTCAGTGGCACTGCATAAGTTACATCTCTCGCCTTGCACTCTGCAACAGAATACTTAGCCTCTTCGTCGAAATGGTATCCAACAAAAGTCAGCTCCAGCGTACCATTATAATCAGTAATAGCTGAAACATCTCTGAAGACCTCCTTCAGACCTTCATCGAGGAACCACTGATAAGAGTTCTTCTGCACTTCAATAAGGTTAGGCATCTCCAGAACCTCATTGATCTTGGCAAAGCTCTTTCTCGTGTTCTTACCAAGTTTTACGTCCTTGACATTCACCATAGGCTCAATCACTCCTTAATTTATTTGGAAAATACATTTATATAACACTATATAACAATCGTATTCGCCAGTGGTTTTGGCGGTGTTTTCCATGATTTTCTGCACTCAAAAACGCATGAAATAGGTGGAAAACTCCATTATGATACAGTATACTATTATATAATATTAGCAGGCCCTTGTCAAGCATTTTAGCTTACACATCTCGCCGATTTTCCTATTTTCTCCGATTTGAACAAAAATCGCACAATTCGACGCAGAAACTTCTACTATTACCAATGTGTTATCAAATCGTAAATTTTTCGTTTACTCACCTGTTTTTATCACCCTCCGCCTCATTACCTCCGCCCTAACCTACCCTTTATTTCATCACTATCTGCATCAACTTGTCTGCCATTACATAATAATTCCGACTTACTTGTCATATTCAACAAAAACTTACTTAACAAATTGTGCAAACAAATGATTTATATTTTAATTTGGCAACATTTCTGCAATTGTTGCATTTTTTATGCAACAAAA
>NZ_LARF01000129.1:0-793 GCF_000980385.1 Ruminococcus sp. N15.MGS-57 | reverse complement strand
TCGGTTGATTTCTCTTCCTCGCCCTACTTAGATGTTTCAGTTCAGGCGGTTCCCCTCATATACCTATTTGATTCAGTATATGATGTATGTGCATACACATACGGATTGCTCCATTCGGAAATCTGCGGATCAATTCATACTTGCTGATCCCCGCAGCTTATCGCAGCTTATCACGTCCTTCATCGGCTCCTAATGCCAAGGCATTCTCCCTACGCTCTTCTTAGCTTAACCATTTTTGAATTATGTCTAATCCTCTTAATTTTTATGCTAATTGCAGGTTTTTTACCCGACTTTAACTTTCGTTATTGTCGTTCATTTTTCCTCATTTGCATTACTTTTGCTTTTCATTATTCAATTTTCAAGTTTCGTTCCTTGCAAGATCTCTCTTGCTGGTGGGCACAAGTGGACTCGAACCACCGACCTCACGCTTATCAGGCGTGCGCTCTAACCACCTGAGCTATGCGCCCATTATGCTTTACATAACGGCACTCAAGCTGTTCGTCTTCCTTCGTCCCTTGGTGGAGATGAGGAGAATCGAACTCCTGACCCCCTGCTTGCAAAGCAGGTGCTCTCCCAGCTGAGCTACACCCCCATATGCAGGGACTAGGTACTCCATTGTGCTGTTTTAAAGATACTGTTTCCAGCATCCTCAAAATTGAACAAAAACTACTTTCCTTAAACCTTTGCTGACCGGAGAATTATTTTATGAGAAGTTTTCTTTTCCTTCTCTGTTCTCCATAGAAAGGAGGTGATCCAGCCGCACCTTCCGATACGGCTACCTTGTTACGACTTC
>NZ_LARF01000130.1:0-795 GCF_000980385.1 Ruminococcus sp. N15.MGS-57 | reverse complement strand
CTTATCGCAGCTTATCACGTCTTTCATCGGCTCTTAGTGCCAAGGCATCCACCCTACGCTCTTACATGCTTGACCATAACCAGAATTGCATTTTCATACATTCCAGCCGCACAGATAGCGTTCTGTGCTCCCTGGTCGCGGGTATTTCTTGGTTCTTCTTGGTTTGTTTTTATTGGATAATCAATTTTACTTGATTATCACCTCGGATGTCTTGTTAAATATCTATAAGTTTTAACAATTGTGTTTGTATGCAGTTTTCAAGGTACATGTACCGTTTCTTTCGAAACGGAGTGGAGATAAAGGGATTCGAACCCTTGACCCCCTGCTTGCAAGGCAGGTGCTCTCCCAACTGAGCTATACCCCCATGGGAATCTGGCAGCCACCTGCTCTCCCATACCGTCTCCAGTATAGTACCATCGGCCGCTTAGGTCTTAACCATCGTGTTCGGGATGAGAACGGGTGTGTCCCCCAAGCGCATCGCCACCAGAAGTGTTCTTATTTCGGATTTCTTCACCGGCGATGCGCTTTGCGCATAACCACCAGTTCATTATCCTTTTTCTTGATTTACCTCTTTGGCAAATCAACAGTAATGCAACCCCTACTTCTTCCGTTTCCTTAGAAAGGAGGTGATCCAGCCGCACCTTCCGATACGGCTACCTTGTTACGACTTCACCCCAGTTACCAGTCCTGCCTTCGGCAGCTCTCTCCTTTATGGTTGAGTCACTGACTTCGGGCATTACCGACTCCCATGGTGTGACGGGCGGTGTGTACAAGACCCGGGAACGTATTCACCGC
>NZ_LARF01000126.1:0-814 GCF_000980385.1 Ruminococcus sp. N15.MGS-57 | reverse complement strand
TCCTGCTGCGGCGTCTCACCAGACTCAATCTTACCTCCCGGAAACTCCCAGCCCTCATTTAAAATCTCGACGGAAAATATGTAATCCAGTGGCTGCATTTTTCCATCTGCTTTATCTATTTTCTCTGTTCTTTCCGTGTCAAATATCTGATCTGCATTAGTTTTGTTAGTGGCATCTCCATTTAATGCAATTGTACAAAAAAATCTGCCTGTCTCAGGATTTATCATCTGATTAAACTGATTCGATAATTCGACTGATTCATCTATCCTGCTGCAAACGAATCTCATATGCAATCTGATAATTAAAAATCTTGCAGAATTTTACTTTGACCATTATGTGTCAATTCCTCATAGGTAATGTATTTCCCTGTACCGACCAAACCATAAACAATTGAATTAGTATCATTTGCATAATACTACTAATTACATTTTGTTGTTCATCAAGCGATCACTTTTTAGCGATCGCCTCTTCTATTATTTTGCTCTATATCCATCTTTCGATTTGGAAAGAGTTCCATCCATATATCTCTTTGTGAAGATTTTTGACTGTACGTATCAGATATAATACTTATCCTGTTCTACCTTATCCAGCAGCTCACCTTCCTTGAAATTCTTCAAGGTCATTACTCTACCACAATGGTGACATTTCATCATAACTCTCGGCAGTACCGGATAATTTCTGTTACCTGTAACCATGTATGAAACTTTCATACTCTTCTTGCACTTCTTACAATAAAAATCTATAACTTTTAACTCTTTGTTCAATTCAGTTCGCTCCTTATTCATACAAAATCATCAATCTACAATTCTGTACT
>NZ_LARF01000127.1:0-816 GCF_000980385.1 Ruminococcus sp. N15.MGS-57 | reverse complement strand
CTCAGTTTGGTAGAGTGCTTGGTTTGGGACCAAGATGCCGCAGGTTCAAGTCCTGTCGCCTCGACCACTTTATTAAAAAAAATGAAAACAAAATAAAAAATGCTTGACAAGTGCTTGGAGATATGATATAATAGATATCGTCAGTTCGACAGATCAAGCAATACAAGCTGGTGTAGCTCAGTTGGTAGAGCAGCTGATTTGTAATCAGCAGGTCGGGGGTTCGAATCCGTCCACCAGCTCCAAAATTTCATATGGGGGAATTCCAGAGCGGTCAAATGGGGCAGACTGTAAATCTGTTGCTTCGGCTTCGGTGGTTCGAATCCACCTTCCCCCACCAAGTTGGGACAAGCATTGCTTGTCCCAACTTTTTTTGTTTTCAGGCAGATCTGCGAAATAGACAGGAACTGACAATTCACCTGATTTACTGTGAGGGAGTTTACAAGTTTCCTGTAAGCATGACTACATTAACACAAGATTTTTGTTATGTCAATATATTTTTACAAGAAACTTGTAAATTAAGATTGACAGGCAAGGAAAAATCCGATACCATAATCATAATGGGAAGAGGATGAGGAAAGGATGAACGGGATGAGCTTTGGACAACGCATGCGGGAACAGCGAAAAGCGCTGGGAATTTCCCGGACCGAACTGGCCCAGCGGTTGGGCGTTTCGCCGTCCGCCATCGGAAACTATGAACAAGACACCAGTTTTCCCAAGGAGCCGGTATTGCTGCGTCTGTTTGACTGTCTGGAAACGGATCCCAATACCCTCTTTCAGGATCATTTCCTTCGGGGGGAAACGGTTCTCAGCGACCGG
>NZ_LARF01000128.1:0-818 GCF_000980385.1 Ruminococcus sp. N15.MGS-57 | reverse complement strand
CTCACTTCCTTTGCTTTTTGCAGATAGTATAACAGGCAAATGTCCGAGAATTGTTACAAGGACAAATATATTTATCATTTTACAGCTTTTTTATGTGTACTGCAATTTTATAAAAGAAAGGACAGCAGTATCATCAAATTGCTGTCCTTGCGGTTTATTATAGCTGGTAGTGTATAAGCGTGGGTTCATCATATTTGGTGTGGTATCTTTAACTATGGGAAACTCCGGTTTCCCAACGGGAAATCGTTCTGGCGGAGATATTGAATTGTTCGGCAAGCTGTTCCTGAGTGATACCTTGTTCCTTTCGAAGTTCTCTGATGAAACTTCCAATTTTTTGTTGATTCACACTGTAACCTCCTTGATGACAGAGTAAAATAAAATATCTGCCGGAAACACGACATAAAGTGAGAAATGCTGTATTTCGGAAGCAGACACATGTGTCTGGTACATGAATTTTATTGTAACATGAATTAGATTCAGATAAAACATAAAAGAGAAGTTTGTATTGAGCTTTTAACTTTTTTACTGTATACTGTTAAAGGTGAAAGTGATAAAGCACAACTTTTAATAACTATGGCGTTTTGCTATTTAGGGAAGGAAATTTAGAATGTTTATTGTACAGCTTATTGAAGCCACCTACAATTTTCTGTGGGGCGACTTATTTCAAATTCCGCTGCCGGTCGGCGGTTCTATCGGCATTTCACTGCTGATCCTATTTCTTGTGCCGGCGGCGGTTTATTTTACGATTCGTACGCGTTTTATGCAGGTTCGCCTGTTCCCGGATATGGTGCGTGCCCTGACGAAACAAAAGAGCGGGG
>NZ_LARF01000084.1:0-2185 GCF_000980385.1 Ruminococcus sp. N15.MGS-57 | reverse complement strand
CTCGACTAGTGAGCTATTACGCACTCTTTAAATGAGTGGCTGCTTCTAAGCCAACGTCCTAGTTGTCTACGCAACTGCACATCCTTTTCCACTTAAATTCATTTAGGGACCTTAGCTGTAGGTCTGGGCTCTTTCCCTTTTGACTACGAAACTTATCTCACGCAGTCTGACTCCCAGGAAACATTTATGCGGCATTCAGAGTTTGATAGGGTTCGGTAAGCCGTGAAGCCCCCTAGCCCATTCAGTGCTTTACCTCCGCTAAACTATCCTGAGGCTAGCCCTAAAGCTATTTCGAGGAGAACCAGCTATATCCGAGTTCGATTGGAATTTCACCGCTAACCACAGCTCATCCCCGCCTTTTTCAACAGACGTGGGTTCGGTCCTCCATGGAATTTTACTTCCACTTCAACCTGTCCATGGGTAGGTCACCCGGTTTCGGGTCGTATACTGCAAACTGTACGCGCTATTCACACTCGGTCTCCCTTCGGCTTCAGTGCTTAACACCTTAACCTCGCTTGCAACATACACTCGCCGGACCGTTCTACAAAAAGTACGCTATCGCACTCATACGGTGCTTTAGCAGCTTGTAAACATAGGGTTTCAGATTCTTTTTCACTCCCCTTCCGGGGTTCTTTTCAACTTTCCATCACTGTACTTTTCACTATCGGTCATCAGGTAGTATTTAGGCTTGGAGGGTGGTCCCCCCGGCTTCCCACCGGGTTCCTCGTGTCCGGTGGTACTCTGGATCCTGCCTTGTCAATATCCTTTTCGCTTACAGGACTATTACCTACTATGGTGTGTCTTCCCATACACTTCTGCTAAAAATATTGAATCAATTACGCAGTCCGCAACCCCAAAGATATTGCTATCTCTGGTTTGGCCTCTTTCCCTTTCGCTCGCCGCTACTTAGGAAATCGATGTTTCTTTCTCTTCCTCCTCCTACTTAGATGTTTCAGTTCAGAGGGTTTCCTCCACATGGCTATGTATTTACCATGCAGTGATACGGTATTGCCGTACCGGGTTTCCCCATTCGGATATCTGCGGGTCTATGGATATTTGCTCCTAACCGCAGCTTTTCGCAGCTTGTCACGTCCTTCTTCGGCTCCTGATGCCAAGTCATTCTCCCTACGCTCTTTATAGCTTGACCAACTTGGTTTGGTTCTTGAATTACATAAGAATTAGAGATTTGTTTTTGAAATTGAAGTTTTTACCCATATACTCTCGTATATCGAAAAAACCTTTCCACATTAGTTTGATAACTAATTTAGTTATCGGGGTTTGACATTACTATGTCATTTCCTCGTTTCTCTCTATCATCGTTTGTTACATTGTTTAGTTTTCAAGGTACAATCTTTTATATTGATATATTTGACTTTCAGTTAGCGCTTTGGCTGACCTTCGGTCAGATTCACTATGCTTTTAACAACTGCACTTTTTACTACCGTAAAAAGCTGCCCCTTGTCTAAAAAGCCTGCGGGACGTTGTTAGCATTACGTGAATGCTCGCGTTTGTTTCACAAACGCTGGTGGAGATGAGGAGAATCGAACTCCTGACCCCCTGCTTGCAAGGCAGGTGCTCTCCCAGCTGAGCTACACCCCCAAATTTTAGTTGATACTTCGTTATTAACTAATATCAAGTCTTTGGTAATTTTTCGTATGCCACGAATGTCCAACCTACGGTTGGCATCATATTCGCCTATGTGCCTCCTTGTTACGGCAACTTCGTTGCCTATCGCTCCGCTTCGCTTCACGATTTCACACCGGCACGCTCATACGATGTTTCGCATTGCTACGCAATGCTAGTGGTGGGCCTAAGTGGACTCGAACCACCGACCTCACGCTTATCAGGCGTGCGCTCTAACCGGCTGAGCTATAAGCCCATATTGGTTTGGCTCGTTATTTCTTAAGCCGTTGTTGAAAAGCTGTTGCTTTTCATGGTGGAGATAAGCGGGATCGAACCGCTGACCCCCTGCTTGCAAAGCAGGTGCTCTCCCAGCTGAGCTATACCCCCGTATATCTCGGGCAGGACCCTGAAAATTAAACAACGAGTTTTGAAAAGAAATCTTTCGTAATGCTGACCTTGGAATTTAAATCAGCTTGTTTCATCTGATTTGGTCTCCATAGAAAGGAGGTGATCCAGCCGCACCTTCCGATACGGCTACCTTGTTACGACTTCACCCCAATCA
>NZ_LARF01000124.1:0-832 GCF_000980385.1 Ruminococcus sp. N15.MGS-57 | reverse complement strand
TGATACCTTTCTTCTATGTCCCTCAAAGTAAAGAATATCTGTCAGCCTGAACTTGAATGACAGATTTTTATTATTGAAAGTGAAAGTTCTAAATCGCTGCTGGCACTCAGCAATGATAGAATTTAGCTGTTTGGTATATACATAGTCTGGCTGATTTTTCAATATATAGCGAAACGCTCCCACATCGTAGCCCTTAACGGCAAATTCGGCATAATTCGTCAGGAAAGAAATAATAACTGAACCATCTATCTGTCTGATTCTTTCAGCGGTCTGCAATCCGGTCAGATCGGGCATTTCAACATCGAGTATGATGACTTCATACATTCCCTTGACATAGAAACTCAATAAGTCTCTCCCGCTTGTAAATTCGTGTATTTCGCAGTCGGGGAGTTTCATTTCTCTTAATCTGTTATGAAGTTGTTTTAAGAATACAGGTTCATCATCAACGATAGCAATATTCATAGCAATCACCTCACAATTGGTCATGCTTTATGTATCAGTTATCATTATACCACATCGGAGAGATTATTTCAAGAGAAAAAATAGCTATGCCTCCATTAATAGTGTAGTGCTACAATAGATATTGGACAAAATTAAGAAAAAAGAAAAGAGAGATAGGCAAAAATCTGATAAAATAAAGTTACCACACAAATACAAATCAGAAAGGAAGCCTATCTCTCATGAATAGTATAACACAAGATATGAAGTTTCGTCAATCCTTAATGAATTACGCAAAGAAATATGGAGTGAGCCGAGCGAGCAGAAAATACAATAAATCACGTTCATATATATATTTCTGGCTGAAACGCTGGGACGGAAGTGTGGAGTCCCT
>NZ_LARF01000125.1:0-832 GCF_000980385.1 Ruminococcus sp. N15.MGS-57 | reverse complement strand
CTCAGTTTGGTAGAGTGCTTGGTTTGGGACCAAGATGCCGCAGGTTCAAGTCCTGTCGCCTCGACCACTTTATTAAAAAAAATGAAAACAAAATAAAAAATGCTTGACAAGTGCTTGGAGATATGATATAATAGATATCGTCAGTTCGACAGATCAAGCAATACAAGCTGGTGTAGCTCAGTTGGTAGAGCAGCTGATTTGTAATCAGCAGGTCGGGGGTTCGAATCCGTCCACCAGCTCCAGTTTTAATATGGGGGAATTCCAGAGCGGTCAAATGGGGCAGACTGTAAATCTGTTGCCTTCGGCTTCGGTGGTTCGAATCCACCTTCCCCCACCAAAAAGGTGCCTGCAATCGCGGGCGCTTTTTTCATTTTGATAAACAAGATACTTGTAAATTTTTATTTATTTTACAAGTATCTTGTTTACAGCTATACAGTAGCACAAGTTTTTTTGAAAGTCAAGTATAATTTTACAAGTTTCTTGTAAAATTGGATTGACAGCTTCCTTGAAATCCGATAGGATACTGTCAAGAACATCGGAAAGGATGGGATCCATGGCATTTGGAGACCGGATCAAAGCCCGTCGGGAGGAGCTGGCTCTCTCCCGCCCCCAGCTGGCGGATCGGCTGGGCGTCACACCGTCCACTGTCAGCAACTACGAGACCGGTGTCAGCTTCCCTAAGGAGGAGATGATGCTCCGGCTGTTCGACTGTCTGGAGACGGACCCCAACACCTTGTTTCAGGACAGCTTTCGCCGCGGCGCGGACGTCCTGACTCAGCGGGAGCGGCAGCTGCTGGAGCAGTATCGCTCCCTCTCTCCCCTGGGGCGGGAG
>NZ_LARF01000123.1:0-834 GCF_000980385.1 Ruminococcus sp. N15.MGS-57 | reverse complement strand
ACTCGCTACCTCCACCTTGGCAAGGTGGCGCTCTACCAGATGAGCTACGGCCGCATATTGGAAACCCGGCTGGGTTTCCTTGACTGGTGCCTCCGATCGGAATCGAACCAATGACACGGGGATTTTCAGTCCCCTGCTCTACCGACTGAGCTACAGAGGCATAATGGCGACCCGGATCAGGCTCGAACTGACGACCTCTAGCGTGACAGGCTAGCGTTCTAACCAACTGAACTACCGGGCCAAGCCCTTTCGCGCTTTGCATCAGGCGTTACCTGACCGCTGCAACATGATTGATTATACTGGATTATACCCCAACTGTCAAGCACTTTTTTGATTTTTTTGCCATTTTTCTTGTGTTTCGCGCATCAGCGTCAATAAAGTTTTGGGCGGGTGCTCTTGTGCTTTCCTCTGCTGACCACGGCCATGCCGCAGCGCTAATTTGCAGTTGCTCTTTCCCGACTACAACATTTTTTGTTACAGCGTTAATGTGCAGAAAGCCGCCGCGTCATCATCGCGCAAGGCCACAAGAGCTCTTTCGTTATTTTCAAAATCGTTTGGCTCCATCTTCTCTGCCCCAAAAATGCTGCTGCTTTCCATGGGCAGCCTGCTGCAAAAGCGATGGTCCCATCCCACAGTTCATGGCCGGGTGCCATTACGATAATTTTCTCCAACTTATTCTCCTTGAAACCCTTCGGATTTTAACGAATCGAACCGCAAACAAAAAGCACAGCAGTTTTTCGATACATCTGTATCACAACTGCTGTGCTTTTGGCAGGGGTAGAAGGATTCGAACCCTCGGCACGCGGTTTTGGAGACCGCTGCTCTACCAACTGA
>NZ_LARF01000020.1:0-42094 GCF_000980385.1 Ruminococcus sp. N15.MGS-57 | reverse complement strand
AGGGACTCCACACTTCCGTCCCAGCGTTTCAGCCAGAAATATATATATGAACGTGATTTATTGTATTTTCTGCTCGCTCGGCTCACTCCATATTTCTTTGCGTAATTCATTAAGGATTGACGAAACTTCATATCTTGTGTTATACTATTCATGAGAGATAGGCTTCCTTTCTGATTTGAATTTGGTGTGGTAACTTTATTTTATCAGATTTTTGTCTATCTCTCTTTTCTTTTTTCTTAATTTTGTCCAATATCTATTGTAGCACTACAGAAGTTGAAATAGTCATTTGCTTATAGCTCTTGACTTTTTATTAGCATTGTGATATAATGAAAATGACAAAAGGGTACTGAATAAGCCTATTGGCTAAGCGGTTTCTCCCAAAGATTTAGTGAAAAGAAACACCGTTACTTTGGTAGAGTAGGGCGGTGTTTCTTTTCGTAAGGGTTTGCCAAAGAAAAGTCTATTCGCTCCTGCTGGGATGGAAATCCCTTGCATGGTCTGTTTTTTAGAGTAGTGTGCGGAGGATTTGACGAGTACATTGCATTTATTTCATCATACTTAAAACAAAGCCCCTCGGTGATAAGCCGAGGGGTTTTGTTTATGCTTTAAAATATTCAAGGACAGCGTCCAAACTGTCCATTTCCTTGTACACCATTGACAATATCTCATCTGTCGGTGCAATAAGATCTGGCACCATTATTGGTATCATCTTCGCATTGTAAGCCGCCTTTATGCCATTGTAAGAGTCCTCTACAGCAACAGTTTTCTCAGGCCTTACTCCCAGCTTCTCACAGGCAAGTAAATATATCTCAGGCTGTGGCTTTGAATGTTTTATCATATCTCCGCCAATAATCACATGGAAATAATCAAGCAGACCTGCTCCCTTTAGATTTTTGATAACCCCTTTGTAAGACGTTGATGAAGCAAGTCCTACCTTTATATCACGCTCTTTAAGATAAGAAAGCAACTCCCTTACTCCGCTTTTCAGAGGCAAACCACACTCAGCGATAATATCTGCACAAATGACTTTTGCTTCATCATAAAGTTCGGGTATTGACACTTTGTCACCATATGCGGCTTCTAGGATAGCCATTGTATCAACAGTGCTTCTGCCAATGCACTTCATAGCATTTTCGTGAACGTTGGTCAGACCATATTTCTTTCCAAGGCGCTCCCAGCTTTCAAGACCTATTACTTCGCTGTCGAAAATAACGCCGTCCATATCGAATATGATCCCGTCAAGTTCTGATAATTTCAAACCCACCACGCACCTCACTTGAAATACATATACAGATTACATTTTATCATGCCGTTGTAAAGCTTGCGCTTTTTGTCAGCCTTTTTGCCAAAAAACATCTCAAACTCCTCGTGTGGGGAGATTATATAGCATGGGTTCTCCTTTGACGGGCAAAGTCTTTGTCCCATTTTCTTATAAAGCTCCTCGGCTTCCTTTATTTCAAGCATACGCTCGCCATATGGGGGATTGACAATTGTTATCGAACCCTCTATCTGGCTGTATTTTGAGATATCCTGCTGTTTTACTGTAAGCTTTGAGCCAACTCCTGCCTTTTTAGCGTTGTTTCTTGTAAGCTCTACCGCTATATCATCAACATCAAAGCCAAACGCCTTGAATGCACCCTGCCTGTCGATAGCGTCCATAGCCTCGGCTCTTGCATTGCGCCACGCTGTTTCAGGTATCTGTGACCACTGCTCTGCCGCAAAATTTCTTCTCAGACCAGGTGCAACTTTCAGTGCCTTGTATGCCGACTCAATAAGAAATGTACCTGAACCACACATAGGATCCACCACAACTGAGTCCGCACGAACTCTTGCAAGGTCAACTATACCTGCGGCAAGTGTTTCCTTGATAGGTGCGTCGTTGGAATTTCTTCTGTAGCCACGCTTGTGAAGTCCTACACCTGATGTATCAAGATAGATAGTCGCAATGTCCTTATGGATAGCAAACTGTATCTGATGTTTCGCCGCAGTTTCCTCAAAATAGCTTATGCCATAGGCTTTTTCAAGTCTTTTAACGCAGGCTTTTTTGATTATCTTCTGACAATCAGGGATAGAATGAAGCTTTGAATTAAGGGCATGACCCTTAACAGGGAAAGCGTCCTCCCTGCCGATAAAGTTCTCCAGTGGAAGATTCATAACACCGTCAAAAAGCTGTTCAAAGCTTTCTGCTCTAAAGCTGCCAAGCTCGATAAGTACACGCTCTCCTGTGGCGATCCAAAGATTTGCCTTTGCAAGCACGTCAAAGCCACCTTCAAAGCTTATCTTGCCGTCAGTTGTAGTAAGATTTTCACCGCCTATCTTTTTTATCTCATATGCAAGCACGCTTTCAAGCCCGAAATGGCATGGAACGCACATTCGCAGTTTATTTTCCATAATGATTTCCTTTCAAAAAAGCCTCCATAGAGTTATGGAGGCTTTAATTTTAATGATTTCCGCTACAATACTCAGGCTCGTTGGATTTCTTGTAATATCCAGTTGCCGTGCTATAGCATGAATTTGACGCAAGCTTACCTGTCTTTGTGCAGTAGGTGAGCTTTTCAACTGTATCAGGCATTTTGAAAGTCTTGTCAAATGACTTATGCTTCTCACTCTCAGCGATATCACCAAAAACGTTCTTCCAAATCGCACCGATATTCTGATACTCG
The DNA here is from genome assembly GCF_000980385.1 of Ruminococcus sp. N15.MGS-57. Lineage (NCBI taxonomy): Bacteria > Bacillati > Bacillota > Clostridia > Eubacteriales > Oscillospiraceae > Ruminococcus > Ruminococcus sp. N15.MGS-57. Next base: position 39,431 of record NZ_LARF01000020.1, on the reverse strand, counting down.
TTCGTAGGGATAGTGGCAGGGTTTTCATAACCTATCCAGATACCTGAAACGTAGTCAGGAGTACAGCCTACAAAAGAGAGGTCAAACCAGTCAGATGAAGTACCTGTCTTACCGACAAGGTCAGTATTGTTTAGCTTAGCATATCTACCAGTACCGTCCTGCTGAGTTATAACATTCTGCATCATTCTGTTCATAACGTAAGCGGTAGACTCGCTGATAGCCTGCTTGTATCCGTCGCTCTTTTCATAGATAGCGTTTCCGTCAGCGTCCTCTACCTTTGAAACGTAGGTAACGTCATACTTCTTACCGCCATTGCCGAATATCATATAAGCGCCTACAAGCTCCTCAAGCTTAGTACCATTTGTAAGACCGCCGACAGTTACTGGTGAATAGTCAGCGTCGGAGTCTGCAAGCGTAGTGATGTCAAGCTTTTCCTTAAGGAAGTTATAGGAATAAGCAGGTGTCATTTTTTTGATAAGCTGTGCAGGAAGAGTGTTCAGCGACCTTGTGAGCATTTCTACAGTTGTAAGCTGCTGATAAGACCAGTTTGCACTGTCGCCTGTTTCAGAATAGTTTACAGGCCACTTTTTGTCCTTGCCCTTTACCTTAATAGTGATAGGCTCATCAGTGAACAGCGTTGACCATGTCATAAGGTCCTGATCCAGCGCTGGAGCGTATGACGCAATAGGCTTGATACAAGAACCTGGTGAACGTTTGGCATCAGTAGCAATATTATAAACTCTCGACTCCTTTTTCTTATCACGTCCGCCAACGATAGCCTTAACATTGCCCTGGTAGTCCATAGCGATAAAGCCTGACCACAGAGTATCGTCCTTTTTGTTCATTTCATAGGTGGTGAAATTGCTTTGCTTCTGCATTTCCTTTTCCACCTTCTTCTGCATACTTCTGTCAACAGTGGTGTATGCAGTAAATCCGCCGTCATAAAGTCTTGCGGAAGCGTCCTCCCATGAAATGCCATAATAGTCAGCGATTATCTGTATAGTCTGATTGATAGCAGCGTCCATGAAATAAGATGTCGGACCCTGATCCTTTGTTTCGTCCTCATAGATAGATGAGCTTGTATAGGTGATGTCGCCTGTTATTTTAAGCTCATAGTTGAGGGCTTCGTTATATTCCTGCTCAGAAATTGCACCGTTATCGAGCATATGATCCAGCGTATACTTCTGTCTGAGCTTGTTGTTTTTCATATTATCATATGGGTTGTTTGCAGCAGGCCAGCTTGTCATACCCGCAAGTGAAGCTGCCTCAGCAAGGTTAAGATCCTTTACGTCCTTGCCAAAATAGAAGTTTGCAGCAGCCTGAACTCCGATGATATCATACTCCTGAGTTGTCAGTGGCACAAGGTTAAGATAGCTTTGGAGGATATCTTCCTTTGTGTAGGTCTTTTCCACGTTGATAGAACGGAAGATCTCTCGTATCTTACGCTCGATACCATGGATAGAATCTCTGGAGTCATCACCCGTGATGTTCTTGATAGTCTGCTGAGTGATAGTCGAACCACCTATCTGTCTGCCGCCGTATATCGGTATGAATACATTGACAAATGAAGCGAACGTTCTCTTGAAGTCAACGCCGTCATGAGAATAAAATCTCTCGTCCTCGGTGTACACAAAAGCATCCTGAACATACTGAGGAATATCCTCAAGATCAGCCCATACAACGTGCTTATTGCTGTTTTTCAGAGCATAATAAAGGTCATACTCCTGTGAATCCTCATCATCTTCATCATAGTCAGGGTTAACAGACAAAAATCTCGAAATGTTGCTTGTTTCCGTCTTGTCAAGGCTGATAGTTGTTGTGGTATCTGCAAAGTTAAGGACGTAAATAGTCAGAACTGTTGCAAATATAGAACAGGTGATAATGAGTATCAGGAATATCGACAGCAAAGCTGTGCCTAATATTTTGAGAACTCTGACAGCAGGATTAGTGGATCTTTTCTTTTTGCGTTTTTTCACTGCCGTGTTTTTTATTTCATCCATAAATTTAACCTTTCGTCTTTATTTGATCTGATATTATTATACCACATACGAATCAAAAAGTTAAGTCTTTTCGGTAAATCTTTAGTTTTTTCTAAGGATTTTTTGACAGAACAAAGCTGCCGTTATTTCATTGAAAATAAAAAACGAGGGCGATCACTCGCCCCCATGAATTTTATTGCTTATTCAGCGTCCTCAGAAGCCTCGTCATCAGCAGGAAGCAAAGCTCTCATAGACAGGCTGATCCTCTTCTTGTCGAGATCAATCTCTGTGATCTGGCAATCAACTACCTGACCTACAGAAAGGATATCTGCAACATTGTTTACTCTCTGGTTAGCGATCTGAGAGATATGGATAAGGCCGTCGATGCCGTCAATGATCTGTGCAAAAGCACCAAAGCTTGTGATAGAAACAACAGTAGCCTTAACTACCTGACCTACCTCATAGTTAGCCTTGAAGATCTCCCATGGATTCTCAGAAGCCTTCTTATATGTCAATGAAACCTTCTTTGTTTCGCTGTCGATATCCTTGATAGTAACAGTGATCTTATCGCCAACAGAAACAACGTCTGAAGGGTGCTTGATCCTGTTCCAAGAAAGATCCATTCTTCTGATAAGGCCGTCAACACCACCGAGATCTACGAATACGCCGTAATCTGTGATAGACTTAACTGTACCCTCTACCTCAGAACCGATCTGAGCTGTCTCAAAGAACTTAGCCTGAGCTGCTGCTCTTTCCTCTCTTGCTACTGCACGGATAGAACCAACTGCTCTCTGCTTAGCCTCGTTTACCTCAAGGATCTTGAAGCTTACTGACTGCTTGAGCAGATCGTTAAGATCGAAATCTCTTCTTGGAGCTGCCTGTGAAGCAGGGATAAATACCTTAACACCGTTAGCTGATACGAGTACACCGCCCTTAACAACGTTTGTAACTGTACCTGTAAGTGTAGCGTCAGCCTCCTTAGCCTCAACTATCTTCTGGAAACCAAGAACTGCGTCAACCTTCTTCTTAGAAAGTGTAACGATACCCTCCTGGTCATTTGTCTTAAGAACGATCAGATCGATCTTGTCGCCTACCTTTACGATATCCTCTGGCTTCTTAGTAGGATCATCTGTAAGTTCAGATGCAGGAATATAGCCTGTGTGCTTTGTTCCGATATCTACGGCTACTTCACCGTTATTGATATCGGTGACAACGCCCTCAACCTTCATTCCCGTATGTATTTTTTTCAGAGTCTTTTCCAGTTCCTCCTCAAAATTAAATTCTTCGTCAACATTGTTCAACATTTCACTCATGGTCTGTTGTACCTCCTTGATTATATAAGCCGGCGTCGATGCACCAGCAGAAATCCCGATAAATTTTGCACCTGATAAGTCAATATCACATGCCCTCAGTCCTTCGGCGTCCTCCACAAGCCAACATTTGCAATATTCATCGCATATGGCTTTAAGCTTGTGAGTATTGGAGCTGTGCAGCCCTCCGACTATTATCATTATGTCGGCAGCCTTCGCAAGCTCCGCCGCCTCCTTCTGTCTTTCAGAAGTGGCACTGCATATGGTGTTATACACCACAGCCTCAGGCAGATACCTCTCAAAAAGCTCTTCGCACTTTCTCCACATATTCTTATTATACGTTGTCTGAGCCAGAATTGCAACCTTTTTTGACGAAAAATCTTTCTCTTTCACCAAATTTTCAAAATCGTCACATGAACTGAACACATAACTCTCTCCGCTGCAATGACCTCTTATACCCATTATTTCCGGGTGAGCCTCATCACCTGCGATAAGAATAACGTATCCCTCGCCCGATTTTTCGGCTGCTATCTTGTGTATCCTTGCCACAAAGGGACAGGTAGCGTCAATTACTTCCGCACCTACCTTTGCAAGCTTTTCATACACGTCCAGTCCAACTCCGTGGGATCTGATAACAACTGTCTGGTCTTTCGTGACCTTATCCACATCGGTGGAGTAAACTCCTTTTGCTTCAAGGTCAGAAACTACGTTTGGATTGTGAATGATTGGGCCTAACGTTACAACATTATTTCGGTTATCTAATTCATTATACACTATTTTTACGGCTCTGTCTACACCAAAACAGAAACCTGCGGTCTTTGCAACGCAAATTTTACACTTTGTTAACATTTAATGTACCAACTCCGTGATATTTTTCATGATCTCGTTCTTGATAGTCCTAAGAGAATGAGGGTCGGTGGCTGTAACGCCTATCTCGCCAGGCACTATAGGCTTTCCAAATCTTACAACTACACGCTTTCTGAATTTGAGCTTGCCCTCGAAATTGATACCAACAGGGACCACAGGCACCTGAGCCACAGCCGCCACCAATGCAACACCTGTTTTGCCCTTTCCTACCTTGCCGTCCTTTGAACGTGTTCCCTCAGGGAAGATGACAAGGTTTCTGCCCTTTTCAAGCTTCTCTATAGATGTATCTATGACCTGAGTGTCGCCCTTTCCTCTTGTGACAGGGAATGCTCCGAACGCTTTTATAAGCAGAGTGAAGAACACATTCTGATGAAAAAGCTCTTCCTTAGCCATATAAGAAAGCGGCACTCTTGTTGGCAGTGCGATAAAAACAGGGTCTTGATAGCTTCTGTGATTTGAAGCGAATATATTCCCGCCGTCCTTTGGGATATTTTCCGTACCCTCGAAAGTGATGTTAAAATACAGATGATAAAGTCCGATAACGATATATCTCAGCACTGTGTACCAAAACATATGGAAATGACCAAGCCTGTGTTCTTTTTTCACAGGTCTGACAGGCATTATCTCTTTTATCTTACGCTCTTTTTTTTTAGTCTTGTCAGTTATTACCTTGTAGATAGCCTCAACAGACTCTTCAAGAGTCAACTCAGTAGAGTCCACCTCAACAGCGTCATCAGCCTTTTTCAGCGGTGCTATCTCTCTGTGTGTATCGTTATAGTCACGCTGGATTATATCCTGCAATACCTCGTCATATGTAGACTTGTCGCCCTTTTCCTGAAGCTCCTTGAAACGTCTTTCTGCTCTTGCCTCTGGAGCGGCTGTGAGAAATATCTTCACGTCAGCGTTTGGCAAAACCACAGTACCGATATCTCTGCCATCCATGATGATGTTGTTTTCTTTTGCGATATTCTTCTGAAGTTCAAGCAGAAATTCTCTTACCTCAGGTATAGCAGACACCTTTGACGCACCCATGGATATCTCAGGCGTTCTTATTTTGTCTGAAACGTCCTCGTCATTGAGCATTACTCTCTGCCCTGCTTCTGTGTAGCAGAGCTTTATGGATATCTCACCAAGAAGGGGTTTTATCTGCTCAGGGTCAGAAAGGTCTGCACCCTTGCTTATAACATAATAAGCTATAGAGCGGTACATCGCACCTGTGTCTACATATACATATTCAAGCTTTTTCGCTACCGCCTTTGCGATAGTGGACTTTCCTGCTCCGGAAGGTCCGTCGAGAGCCACGTTTATTCCCATATCAAAATCTCCTTATCCTATTTTATCCGCACAGCTATACGCCGTGGAAAACGCTATCTGCAAATTAAAACCCCCTGTATAAGCGTCAACGTCAAGCACCTCACCGATAAAGTAAAGTCCTTTACACAGCTTTGACTCCATTGACCGTGGGTCTATCTGCGAAACATCAACTCCTCCACGGGTGATGATAGCTTCCTCTACAGGGCGCATACACTTCACCGTGAACGTTAGCTTTTTCACTGTGGAAACAAGCCTTTCACGCTCCTCACGGGTTATCTGATTGACCTTTTTCTCAGGATCGATGCCGCACCTTTTTATTATAAGGGGTATTATCTTCGAGGGCAGCAACTTACCCAGTGAATTCTGAAAATCCCTGTTTGGAAAATCTCCGAAATCACGAAGTATCCTGCTGTCAAGCTGTTCATGGCTCAGTGCAGGTTTAAGGTCGATATCCATATAATACCTTGACTTATTCATATCACCAAGGTGAGCCGAAGCCGAAAGTACAAGCGGTCCGCTCAGACCAAAGTGTGTGAAAAGCATTTCCCCAAGCTCGTGGAAAATTGGTTTATCTCTGTCCTCTTCACGAAGCGTCAAGGTGCAGTTTCTAAGGGAAAGCCCCATTGCAGAAGCACATTCCTCACGCTCATAAGTGACTACAGGGCAAAGTGACGGAGTTATTGCCGTGACCTTATGCCCCACAGACTTCGCAAGCCTATAGCCGTCGCCTGTTGAGCCCGTCCGTGGATAGGACTTTCCGCCAGTTGCAACGATAACGCTGTCTGCGTAATAATCCCCATGCTCGCATTTAAAGCCCTCTGCTCTGCCGTCCTTGATGATAAGCTCTTTTACCTCATCGTCGATAAACTGCACACCACTGTCCTCGCAGGCTTTCACAAGAGCCTTGACGATATCCTTTGCGTTGTCGCTTACAGGGAAAACTCTGTTGCCACGCTCTGTTTTTAGCTCCACACCAAGGCACTCAAAAAAGCTCATAACGTCCTCTGGAGCAAATCTGCTCAGTGCTGAATACATGAACTTGCTGTTGCGTGGGATATTTTTCATAACAGTGTCAGCGGTACAGTTGTTTGTGACGTTACACCTGCCCTTGCCTGTTATCATGAGTTTTCTGCCCTGACAGCCGCTATGCTCGATAACAGCAACGCTCTTTCCACGCCAGCCAAGCTGAACTGCGCAGAACATTCCTGCCGCACCTGCGCCTGCTATAACTGCGTCAAATCTTCTCACTGTGTATCTTCCTCGCTTTTTGCGTAAACGTCATACTCAGCCCAAACCTTTTCAAGACGTTCAAAGGTCTGGGACACTCTGTCGATATTTCTTATGGATACCGCAACGATAAGTGCATTTATAAGGCTCAGCGGTGCAACAAGAGAGTCAACGAACGAAGCCATATCGCTTCTTGCAAGAAGCAGGCTGTCTGCATACTTTGCGATAGGCGAAGCCTTTGAGTCTGTTATAGCTATAACGTTCGCACCGTTGCTCTTTGCATATTTAAGTGCCTTGACGGTCTGCTTTGAATATCTCGGGAAAGATATGCCTATCATGGCGTCCTTTTCGTCTATTCTCATTATCTTTTCAAAAAGCTCGGAAGTAGTCGTACTCTGAACGAGCTTTACATGGGGGAAAATAAGTCCCAGATAATAAGCAAGGAACGAAGCGATAGAAGCTGCACTTCTCGTACCCATTATGTAAAGGGTATTGCAGGATACGATAGTGTCAACGGCATTGTTAAAGTCCTCCTTTGAGGTTTCCTCCAAAGTACGCCTTATCTTGTCGATGTCGAGATTGAGTACCCTTTCAAGCACGTTGTCACTGCTCATAAGGTCGGAAGTGACCTCTATTCTCTGAACAGTTGTAAGCTTGTTTCTCATAAGCTCCTGCAAGCCTTTTTGAAGGGCAGGATAGCCGTCATAGCCAAGCTCTGAGGCAAATCTCACCACCGTCGATTCGCTGACACCCACAGTTTTTCCAAGCTTCTGAGCCGTCATAAAAGCCGCTTTGTCATAGTGGGAGAGAATGTAGTTCGCAATAAGCTTGTGTCCCTTTGATAAGCCTGAAAGCTTTTCATTGATAAGCGTAAATAAATCTTTTTCCATTTCTATCTATACCTTTCAGCATATATTTAATCCCACAGATCCTCCTGTAGGGCGAGTATCCTTTTTCTTCTTGCTTCTGTTTTGTCCTTATCTGGGATATAAACGCCGTCCTTTAAGATAAGCACGTCACCCTCGTGAACGTCTTTTGTTTCAGAAAGCGGTATATCCTTTTTTTCTCCCTGCTCAGTTTCACACACGGCATAGCCGTTTTCTATCCTGTCAACTATAAGAATCTCTTCCATATCACTTTTCTCCCTTTTCAGCAGAAACGCTCAACCCCTCACCATCTGAGCTGAAAACTATCGTTCCCACATCTGCAGTGACATACAAATGGGAAGCATATTTTTTCAGCCTTGTGACAGTTTCCTCGTGTGGGTGACCATACTTGTTGCCCTTGCCGCAGGATATAACAGCATATCTCGGCATGACCTTGTTAAGAAAATCGACCCCCGAAGAAGTGGAACTGCCGTGATGACCTGCTTTAAGCACCTTTGCGGAAACGTCATAACCCTGAGAAAGTATATCTTTCTCCTCAGTGGTCTCGCAATCCCCCGTGATAAGAAAGCTGTTCTCACCGTCTGTTATCTTCACAAGGGTGGAATAGTTATTAAGATCATCATAATCCTTTTTTGGTGTGAAAAGCTCAACCTTACAGCTTCCAAGCTCAAATTCCATAGGCTTTGCCTGTGTTATCTTCAAGCCCTTTGCCTTTATGCTTTTGAGCATTTTCTCATATATCGTTGTGGTGGGCGTCATATCAGCCTTGACTTTCGGCATAATGAATTTATCCACCTGAAACTGGTCTATTATCTCGCTCATTTCACCAATATGGTCAGCGTGAGGGTGGGTGGCAATGAGATATTTTAACTCTGTCACTCCCTGCTTTTCAAGATATTTTTCTATTTTATTGCTGTCATCTTTATCGCCGCTGTCAATGAGCATAGCCTCGCCTTGTGATATCACAAGGGTGCTGTCGCCCTGACCAACATCGATAAAATGCACCTCTGTCTGAGCGTGTTCCGCCGGCTTGTCCTCAACGCCTGCCTTGATAAGCAAGTTGTCGAAAGAAACTAACCCTGTCAGGTCAAGCACTGTAAAAAGCAGCACCACAAAAACCGCTATGAGCGTTACCGCCTTTTTAAGCGGTGCTGTCGAATTTTTCTTTTTCGCAGATCTGCCTGCCATGTTATCCCTTTCCGCCTGAGCTATCTTCTTGCCTGCATTTCAGCCCATTCTTCTTTTGTTATGTTTATCTTTCGTGCCTTAGAGCCTTCCTGTGGTCCTATTATGCCCATTTCCTCTATCTCGTCCATGATACGGGCGGCTCTAGGGAAACCGAGCTTTAGCTTTCTCTGCAAGAACGCGGTGGAAGCGTTATTTGTCTGCACAATTATGGATATTGCCTGATTTACAAGGTCATCATCAGGATTTACGGAAACATTATCGCTGCCTGCCGAACCGCTGTCCTTTGGCTGTGGAGTATTCTCCTCCACCTCTGCGATAACTTCGTCGCTATATTCTGCGGTATGCTCGTTCTTGAGGAAGTTTACAACCTCTCTTATCTCAGAAGTCGCTGCATAGCCGCTCTGCATTCTTATAGGCTTTTTAACGCCAACAGGCTTATAAAGCAGGTCACCGTTTCCAAGAAGCTTCTCTGCACCGCTTTCATCAAGTATAACTCGTGAGTCAACGTTGCTGGATACACTGAGAGAAACTCTCGATGGGATATTTGACTTGATAAGTCCTGTCAACACGTCCGCCCTAGGGGACTGTGTTGCGATTATCATATGTATTCCTGCCGCACGAGCAAGCTGTGCAAGTCTTAAAACTGAGTCCTCTACCTCGCTCCTCGCAGCCATCATAAGATCGGCGAACTCATCGACCACAATAACTATCTGCGGCAGCAGGTCGATCTTTGCACGGACTTCGTCCTGCTCCTCGGCAGGCTTATTGCGTTCTTCAAGAACCATGTCGTTAAACTCCTGCAAATTCTTTACATTGTTCGCCTCGAACATAAGATAACGCTTGTTCATTTCATTTACCGCCCAACCAAGCGCACCAGCCGCCTTTAAAGGCTCGGTAACAACAGGGATAAGCAAATGAGGTATCTTATTATAAATAGGAAACTCGACCTTTTTAGGGTCGATAAGAATAAGCTTTACTTCGTCAGGCGACGCATGGTAAAGTATAGAAAGTATGATAGAGTTTGTAAAAACAGACTTACCTGAACCTGTTGTACCTGCAACGAGCATATGCGGCATTTTGGCGATATCGCCGATAATGATATTACCCTCGATATCCTTGCCCACTGCAAAGGTAAGCTTGCCCTTTGCCTTTCTGTATTCCTCGCTGTCGATAAGCTCACGGAGAGAAACCGTATCTCTATGATCGTTCGGCACTTCTATGCCTATGCACGCCTTGCCCGGCACAGGAGCTTCGATACGAACGCTCATTGCCGCAAGGTTAAGTGCGATATCGTCTGCAAGACCCGTTATCTTCGACACTCTTACGCCTGCTGCAGGCTGAAGCTCATATCTTGTAACGGACGGACCTCTGTGTATGCCCACGATCCTTGTTTTAGCGCCATATGTTTCAAGCGTTTCCACAAGCTTCGCAGATTTCTCTTGTATCTCCTGCTGGACTATCTCGGAAGCCACAGGATTTTTAGCATATTTGAGTATATCCACAGGCGGATAAACGTAAGCAGATATTTTATTATCTTTCTCAAAGAACGTTGTCTGACCGTTCTTATCAACATTCACTACTGGTGGCTTAACAGGCTCGTCCTTGGACTTCTTTTCTTCTCTGCTGTCGCCTATGGCGTTTTCTATTATCTTTTTAAGCTCCTCATTATCGGTAGTCTTAGCCGTTTCTTCAAGCTTTTCATGTGTTATCACAGGAGCTTTCACAGGGTGGACCGGCATATCTATCTTTGAAGCGTCAACCTTGTCGGTGGCTTCTTCCGCCTCTGCAACAGGCACAAAGGCTTCCGCCGCAGTGTCAGGGCCATCATCAGGATAGAACTTTGCAATATCCACTCTGCCGTTACGCTTAGGTTCTTTCTTCTCTCTTGGAGGCTTCGGAGGCTGAGCCGCACGCTCGATACGCTCCTCGTTCACCGCTTCATAGCTCTTTACAAAAGGCTTTGAAATCGCTTTGAGAAGCTGCGGAAGCGTAACATTTGTAAGCAGCATTATAAAAGTGAACGCCACAAGCACGATAACGATACCTGCGCCAACTCTTTTGAAAAGCGAAAGCAAAGGCCAGCCAAGCAATGCGCTTGTAAGTCCGCCGCCGCGGAGCTGTTTTCCATCATTGAAAAGCCCCACAAGTTTAAGCCAGAACGAACTTCCGTCCACAGAGCCCACTTGGATTATCTGAGCCATGCCGCTTATAAGAAGCATAAGAACGCTTCCCTCCACCACCTTCGCTATGACCTTGTTGTGTGTCACATCTGAAGCTATCATAAGGGCAACATAGATGATCATAGGTGCAAACAGAAATACTGTCACGCCGAAAAGTCCTCGGTTCAGCTCATGGAGACATTTCCACAAGCCGTCCCCTTCCACGAACGTGATAAGCAGTTCAAGTATGCCGAAAAAGAAAAGTATGTAAGACCAGAAGCGTCTGTTCTCTCTTTCTCTCACTGCTGTCATGGAATTTGACTGTGGCGGCTTACTCTGAGGCTTTTGCTGTTTTGTATTCTTTTTTGCAGCTTGCGCAGGCTTTTGTGCGGGCTTTTTCTTTGCCGCTGTCTGCTTTGGCGCAGGCTTTGAGCCTTTCTTTTGAGCTGCCATTTATTTTACCATTCCTTTCGGTATTTGTCTTATTTAAGCAAATAAAGGCAAAATGTTATTTGCCTTTATAACCCACAAAAAAGCCTGAAAACAGAATTTCAAGCTTTTTCACAGAAACTGTATTATCTTATGTCATTACTTTGCAAAGGATATAGGGTGACCCATGCACATCTCAATAAATGAGATAACAAGGACTATGACGCCAAGCACAAGGGTATAATAAGCAAACACCTTGAATTTATCCGTTTTAACGAGCCAGTTTACAAGCTTGATAGCACAAAGTCCCACAAATGCGGCAACTACAAATCCAACTGCACAGCTAACCCAATCTATATCAGTATGTGTTGAAACTGCGTCCTTGACTTCAAGCAGACAGCTCATAAGTATAACAGGTATGCCCAGAATGAAAGAATACTTTACCGATGTTTCTCTGTTCATGCCTGAGAAAAGTCCCGCTGAGATAGTCGAGCCTGATCTTGAAACGCCAGGCAACAGTGCAACTCCCTGAAAAAGTCCGACCGTTATTGCGTCCTTATAAGCTATATTGCCCTGAGTCTTTTTACCCTTTACACAGCGGTCTGACATAAAAAGTATTGCCGATGTATAAAGGAAACATAGACCCTCTGCGAAAATGCTTGAATCCTCTGCAATGCCCTCAAACCAGCCCTTAAATGGCAGGAACGGTACAAGGCAGAAGCAGGAAACAATTATCATAACTATCATACGCCTTGGAGGATTCATATTTTTAAGAGTGAACTTGCCTGTAAAAATATCCTTTATCATAACGCCAAGCTCTTTTATCATATCCCATATTGTCTTCCTGAAAGCCACAAATACTGCTACCAGTGTGCCAAGGTGAAGTATCGCTGAGAAAAACAAAGCTCCCTCTCCGCTGTTTCCTGTAAAATGCTGATACAGTGAAAGATGTCCTGAACTTGAAACTGGAAGAAACTCCGTCAAGCCCTGAATTATAGCCTGAAAAATCGCATTGATGATACCCATTGCTGTCCTCCGAAATTTTGTTATTTGTCAGAGATAAAAGCCGTCACGGCTGAGATAATGTGCCGGGTCTGTGTCCACAGCAGTATCATCATCCTCAAACTCTTCTCCGATATCTACGTCAGTCCTGAATACGTCATAAAGGTCGATTATTGTCTGAAACATTTTCAGCTTTCTCCTTTTCAGAACTGTTTTCTATCATATCATAAAGGCAGTCTATCGCCTCGGAAAGCCCTCCGAGCCTGTCGATAAGCCCCTCTTTTACAGCCTGCTCCCCGTCGATAACAGAACCAACGTCCATTACAAGCTCGCCCGTTGACATCATAAGCTCACGGAAACGCTCAGGCTTTATGGCTGAATTATCGCACACAAAGCGAACTATCCTTTCCTGCATTTTGTCAAAATAAGAAAGCGTCTGAGGTACTCCCAGCACAAGCCCGTTCATTCTAACAGGGTGTATGGTCATTGTGGCGCTTGGCACTATAAATGACTTTTTCGCACACACCGCCAACGGCACGCCTATGGAGTGACCTCCGCCCACAACCATTGACACAGTAGGCGTTTTCATACTAGCAATAAGCTCTGCAATGGCAAGTCCTGCTTCCACATCTCCGCCCACAGTGTTGAGGATTATCACAAGCCCCTCTATGCTCCTATCCTGCTCGATAGCAACAAGGGCAGGTATGATATGCTCATACTTGGTGGTTTTGTTTTGTGCAGGCAAAATATAATGCCCCTCCACCTGACCGATAATGTTCAGGCAGTGTATAACGTGCTTTGCGTCTGGCAATGTGACAGAACCCATTTCCTTTATCTGCCTTATATCCTCAGCAAGCTTTTCGCTCTCTACATTTTCTTCTTGTTCAGACACCCAGATACCTCCCGTTCTTCATTAGTAACTTTCGTCACAAGAGAAGTATTTGCAGTGTTCATTGAAAATATGCAGGAAAACCGCCACACCTTTAATATAATAGCACAAGTTCTATCTAATGTCAACAACTTGCAAGAGCTAAAAAAACAATTTTTGCAGGAATTTTACGCTATCCTGCAAATTATTTATAAAAAGTTTAAATCTACTTTTGATACTCCTCCGCAAGCACCTGTTCACACCAAAGTATAAGATCTGCGAAATCTTCCTTGTCAAGATAGGAGAAATACTTGTTCACAGCCTCACCCTTAGCAGCTTCTATGGTGTCCGTCAGGCAATAGCCGTCAGAAGAAATAGTTATCTCTGTTTTGGTGTTCTCTTTAAGTCCTAGAGTTATCTGTATAAAATCAAGTCCCGGATCTTTAGACGGAGCCGTCCTGTATGAAGCGTTGCCGAAGCTGTCTATCATTTTCACAAGCTCGTTGTAATCATCATGATCGGCAAGATAGCATTCTCCGTATTCTCCGCCTACTTTCACACAAACCTTTGCATATGCGCCCTCGTAGATATCATAATTATAAAAGTCATCAAAGCAAGCATAGTATATGCCGCCATTCTTTGTAAGCTTGTAAAAGCCTTTGTACGCCTTATTTGTATCTATGCTGTCGGCTGATATCTTCTCAACAGAATCCCACTTATCCGAGCCGTCTGATGACACAACATTTTTACCGTCAGGAATCATAAGTGAATAAACAGCGTCCGTGCCGCTGTCATCAGCCTGCGACTCATATGTATAAAGGCTGTCAGCGGAGAATTTCTTATGCTTATAGTCACTTAAATTTCCGTCGCTGTCATATTTCATATACTGCATAGGAGCGTTGCGCTCTTTATCATAAGAAAGCTGTAGAATACCATTGCTAACCACAGTTATTTCAGTGTACTCATCAGCTTCAAGCACAACGTTTCCCGACTTGTCAAGAAGTCCCACTGCTCTGCCGTCACGATAAGTGAAGAAAAGATCCGCAAGAAGCTTTTCACATTTATATTCCTCAAAGGGCTGCTCCTCAACCTCGGCAACATACTGAGTGCTGTCAAAGCTTGTATAAAGCTTTCGTGAAAGCTCGTCAAGGCTTTTTATTTTATTTAAAAACTCCGGAAATTTGTATTCCTTGACCTTCACATTGCTTGGTTGAGCTGAGTCGCTTGTCTTTATCTGCGACACCGCAGACGACTGTGTTGTTTCTTTGTCTTTTTCACAGCCGAACATAGAAATTGTCAGCGTCAATGCAAGCGCAAGAGCCGCACATTGTTTTCTTTTTGTCATCGTTATCCCCTCGTATTTTATTTTGTTATCTCACAGCACGAGCCGTTACACTATATTATAATACACAAATCTGATTTTTGCAAGATATATTAAAACTTTTTATTCTTTATCATAGCAGCATGGTAATACGCTAAATGTTATAAAAGTGTTAAATGTTTAAAAGTGCCTTTACATATAGAATGTTTTGTGCTATAATATTCTAGTGGCAGTATTGATTTTGATAAATATCTGCTACTAATTTTGCTGTTTTATGGCAAGGAGGATAAAATTAAATGGTTAGAGCGATTGTCGGCGCAAACTGGGGCGACGAGGGTAAGGGCAAGCTTACCGATATGCTTGCTGAAAAGTCTGATATAGTAGTAAGATTTCAGGGCGGTGCTAACGCAGGACATACTATTGTAAATCACTACGGAAAGTTCGCTTTGCACACTTTGCCTTCCGGCGTATTCTATGATCACACAACAAATATTATCGGCAACGGTGTTGCACTTAATATCCCTGTATTTTTCAATGAGCTTAAAAAAGTAACTTCCGAAGGCGTTCCAATGCCTAAGATACTTATTTCCGACAGAGCGCAAATGGTAATGCCATATCACGTTTTGTTCGATCAGTACGAAGAAGAAAGACTCGGAAAGGCAAGCTTCGGCTCAACAAAATCGGGTATCGCACCTTTCTATTCTGATAAATATGCAAAGATAGGTTTCCAGGTACAGGAGCTGTTCGACGAGGAAGCTCTCAAGACAAAGATCAAGAGAGTTCTTGAAACGAAGAACATTCTTCTTGAACACCTTTATCATAAGCCTCCTATCGACGCTGATGAGCTTTTCAATACTCTTATGGAGTATAAGGAAATGGTAGCACCATACGTTTGCGACGTATCTGCTTTCCTTTGGAACGCTATCAAAGAGGGCAAGAACGTTCTTCTTGAGGGTCAGCTTGGCTCACTGAAGGATCCTGACCACGGTATCTATCCAATGGTAACATCTTCATCTACACTAGCGGCATACGGTGCTATCGGTGCAGGTATACCTCCTTATGAGATAAAGACTATCGTAACTGTTGTTAAGGCTTATTCTTCCGCAGTTGGTGCAGGTGCATTCATTTCTGAGATATTCGGCGACGAGGCTGACGAGCTGAGAAAGAGAGGCGGCGACGGTGGAGAGTTTGGTGCAACAACAGGCAGACCTAGAAGAATGGGTTGGTTCGACTGCGTTGCAACTAAGTATGGCTGCCGTATCCAGGGCGCAACAGATGTTGCTTTCACAGTAGTTGACGTTCTTGGCTATCTTGACAAGATACCTGTATGCGTAGGCTATGAGATAGACGGCGAGGTAACAACAGACTTCCCTACAACAAGAAAGCTTGAAAAGGCAAAGCCTGTTTTTGAAGTTCTCGACGGTTGGAAGTCAGACATCAGGGGCATCAAGAAGTATGAAGATCTTCCTGAAAACTGCAAGAAGTATATCGACTTCGTTGAAAAGCATATCGGCTTCCCTATCACGATGGTTTCAAACGGACCAAAGAGAGAGGACATCATCTACAGAGAAAGCCCACTTTCAAAGTAATTTCAGATATCACAAAAGGCTGCGGCAAAAAGTCGCAGCCTTTTTTCTATATTTTTGCCTTGTTAAGGAGATAGAGGATATCTTTCGGTGAATAGACTTCTATTGCTCCGTCACGGAGAAGCGCACACTGTCCTGCGTATTTCTCGCTGAAAATGTCATGAGGCGGTATAACAAAAACGTCTTTATTCTGGGATAAAGCATGATTTACAGTATTCAGGGTGCCGCTGCGTATTCCTGCTTCAACCACAAGAACGCAATGTGAAAGTGCCGAAACAATGCGGTTTCTTATACGAAAATTCTCAGGAACAGGTCTTGCCTGCGGGAAAAATTCCGATATGGCTACCCCATGTGTTGCTATCTCACGCTTGAAGCCCGTCCTGCCACGAGGATAATCATATTCTAGCCCACAGCCCATAACAGCTACAGTGCTTCCACCTGCACGCATCGCACTGCGGTGTGCGGCAGTGTCGATACCCATAGCAAATCCGCTTATGATATTTACTCCTCGCTCTGCAAGAAAACTTGAAAACTCCTCCGCCACGGCTACAGAATAATCGCTTGGTTCTCTAGTGCCAATAATGGCAACGCTCTTTTCAATAGACAGACAGCTTACATCGCCACGGCAGAAAAGCACAGCAGGTGGACATTCTATCTGTTTCAACCGTTCAGGATAAAGAGGATCGTCAGGGGTGAGGATATATATACCCTTTTTCTCGCAGTATTCAGCCACCTGTTTCGCCTGAAAGAACGTACAGCAGGCTATCTTTTCAGCCTCCTGCTGAGTAACATAACCACAGCGCAGTGACAATAGATCATCGCACATTTCTTCAACGCTGTCATAATATGACATAACGTCCCACAAGCGCTTGTCCGCAGGTCCGAACGCAACATCGAGCCACAGCCACAACAGCTTTCTGTCTGTATTTTCAAGCATTTTTCCTGCACCTCCAGTTGGCAGATTTCTTTTTATCTTATTGTATCATATTTTATTGTTAAAAACAACAAAATTTTATAGCATTTTGGTTAAATCAAACGATTTCGGTTGAAATGGGCAATACCATATGTTATAATGGATATTGAAAATTTGAACTTGAAAGGATAGTTGCTTAATGGTAAACAAGCTTGACCTCAGCGGAGAGTGGCTGCTGTGCCTTGATAAGGAATGTAAGGGTACTGACCTTGTTTTTGATGATACAATAAACCTTCCGAACACTACTTCCAACGCTAAAAAAGGCGAATACAATACTAAGAGAGAAACAGGCTTTCTTACAGACACATATAAATTTGAGGGCTTTGCATGGTTCAGAAAAAACGTTGACTTCTCTGCTCTGCAATGTGAAAATCTTAAACTTTATCTTGAAAGAACAAGAATAACTGAACTTTATATAGACGGCAAAAAGATAGGCAGGCAGGAGAGCCTTTGCACTCCGCACATCTATGACCTGAACGAGTATATCGGTACTGGCATACATGAAATGACTATCTGCGTTTCAAATGTTGGCTACAAGACCAAGGGCGGACACCTGACTTCACCTGACACTCAAACCAACTGGAATGGTATCACAGGACGCATCGAGCTTATAGGCTACAAAAACGCCCACGCTGAAAATGTTATGCTTTGGTGCGATATCCACAGCAAGACAGTAAGGGTGACTGCTGACATAACAGGCGGGAAAAGCGGAAAAGCTGTCATAAGTGCTGAGAGCTTCAACAGCGAAAGAAGCCACACTCCTGAGGTGCAGAGCTTTGAATACACAAACGGCAAGCTTGACGCTTTATACAAAATGGGTGACGATTGCCTGCTTTGGAGTGAGCATGAGCCTAATCTCTACAAGCTGAGAATAGATATCGACGGCGACATGAGCGAGCATATCATTGGTATGCGTGAGTTCAGGACTGAGGGTGGAAAGTTCACCATAAACGGAGAAAAAACCTTTCTCAGAGGAAAACATGACGGCATGATATTCCCTAAGACCGCTTTTGCACCTACAGACCTTGAGGAATGGCTGAGGGTAATGAAGATATCAAAGTCCTACGGCATGAACCACTATCGTTATCACACCTGCTGTCCCCCTGAGTCTGCGTTTATCGCTGCAGATATGCTTGGAGTTTATATGGAGCCACAGCTTCCTTTCTGGGGAACTATCACAGAAGAGGGCGAGGAAAACCACAATCAGGAGGAGCAGGATTTCCTCGTTGAAGAGGGCTTCAATATGCTGAAATTCTTCGGCAATCACCCTTCCTACTGCATGATGTCAATGGGCAACGAGCTTTGGGGCTCAAAGAAGATACTCAACGATATCATAGGGGGCTACAAGAAATTTGACAACAGACACCTTTACACACAAGGTTCAAACAATTTCCAGTGGTTCCCTAACGTTATAGAAAATGACGATTTCTTTGTTGGCGTAAGACTTGCAAACGACAGGCTTATAAGAGGCTCATACGCTATGTGTGACGCTCCACTTGGTCATATTCAGACTGACAAGCCTGCGGCAAATCACGATTATGACAGCATTATAAGACCTAAGAAGCAGGCAAGCTCCACGGAAATTTCAGAGGACGGCACTGTTCAGATACAGTACGGCACGACCATGAAAAATGTCAAGGCAAGCGATGCTGACGCAGATTTTATCCCTGAAGTGCCTATCGTTACTCACGAAATAGGTCAGTATGAAACTTATCCGAACTTCAAGGAGATAGAGAAATACACAGGCTCCCTTAAAGCCAGAAACTTTGAGGTATTCAGAGAAAGACTTGATGAAAAGGGTCTGCTTCCGCTGGCTGAGGATTATTTCAAATGCTCAGGCAAGCTTGCTGTGCAGTGCTATAAGGAAGAAATGGAGGCTGTTTTCCGTTCAAGACTTCTTGGTGGTTTCCAGATACTTGATATTCAGGATTTCAGCGGTCAGGGTACTGCCCTTGTGGGTGTACTTGACGCATTCATGGACAGCAAGGGACTTATCACAGACAGTGAGTGGAGAGAGTTCTGCAATGACGCTGTTGTAATGGCACGTTTTGACAGCTATGTTCTTGAAGCTGTCAGCAGTTTCAAGGCGCACACAGAGCTTTGCAATTACAGACCTGACCTTAAAGTCGGCAAGCTTATTTGCACTCTCACTCTTGAAAACGGTGATGTCATTGGCAAGGTCGAAAAGAATTTTGTTGCAGAAGGCAACTACACTGACATTTGCGATGTAGAGTTTACTCTCCCACAGGTCACAAAGAACACAAAGGCTGTGCTTTCACTTGAAATAGATGGCACTGATATACGCAATCACTATGACCTTTGGGTAATTCCGACAGTTGAAAAGACAGATATAAGCGGCTCATACATTTTTAACGAGGTAAATGACGAAGCTGAAAGTCTGCTGAAACAGGGCAAGACAGTGCTTATCGTCCCTGACCTTTCAAAGCTTGAAAACTCTATCGAAGGCTTCTACTGTCAGGACTTCTGGTGCTATCATATGTTCTGTATCATCTCACAGATGATGAAAAAACCTGACCCTGTTGGCACAATGGGACTTCTTATCGACACCGAACACCCTGCTCTTGCAGGCTTTGCAGGGGAAAAATACTCAACGCCTCAGTGGTGGGAGATAGTTCAGAACTCACGCTCGGTTATTCTTGACGACTTTAAGGGCGAGAAAAATGTTATCGTGAGAACTATCGACAACTTTGACCGCAACCACGATCTTTCACTCCTCTACGAGTATGAAAGGGACGGCGGCAAGGTGGTAGTTTGCTCATGCGATTTTGATAAGCTTTCCAAGTCACCTGAGGGACGTGCGTTCATAAATTCTGTTGTTGACTATGTAAGAAACTAACAGAATATTTATTGCTAAGGGCTGTACTGTTTTACGGTACAGCCCTTATTATGTTTGTGCTTGTTGCATAAAACGCCCGCAAAACATTTGTCTGATATAACAAAAGTGCCGACACTACAGTGGCATATGGTTCACTTATTACGAAAAATGTGTTATAATTTAAGTGTATGTTATACAGGAAGGTGATGTTAAGTGCCAAAAGTAAAACGTTATAAATACAAGAATATTGCAGCGGCTCTTGCCATACTGCTTTTGATCATTCTGGGAATATCTACATCGTGCAGTTCAAAAGCTGACAGCCCTAAGAAAATTTCCGACAGCTCGTCAAACTCCTCTGCGGTCAAGGCTGACAGCAGCAGTAAAAAAGCTGTAAAAAAGCTTACGGGCAATTATATGTATGTTACCGCAAAAAACAAAACCGATATGGTAAATGGAGATCTTATTCTCGTTAATGGCGACCACTCCTTCACCGGTACAGTGAATAACACAGACACAGTTTATTCCTATTTGTTTGACAAGAACGGAAGTCAAATAATGTCCACCAGCAGCACTCAACTGACGGCTAAAAAAGAGACCTTTGAAGCCTTTAGCAAAATGGGCAATGATTTTTATGCTGACAAGAAGATATCAACACTTATGATAAACACAGCTATGCCTGCGGAAGATAATGAAGACAGCAGCTCTGCCTGCTACGAGCATGACACTGGACTTGCCTTTGACCTGCATCTTTATGATGCAAGCACAGGCGCATATCCTGAGTTCACAGGAGAGGGAGATTATAGTTGGATATCTGAAAACTGCTGGAAATACGGACTTATCCTCAGATACCCAGAGGACAAAGCTGACATCACAGGTGTAAGCCCTATGGCTTATCATTTCAGATATGTGGGTATACCACACGCTGAGATAATGACAGCAAACAAGCTTTGCCTTGAAGAATACATAGATTTTGTCAAGAATTATACATTTGAAAAGCCGCTTACATTCACGGCTTTTGACGACACTGAGTATTCAGTTTACTACGTTGCCGCAGACAAGGGCAGCACCACAAACGTGCCTGTACCACTTGACGACAGCAACAATGAGCGTCCTAACACTATCTCAGGCAACAACGTTGACGGTTATATCGTCTGCGTGAATATGACAGAAAATGCAGCACCTGCTGACTCGTCCTCTCAGACAGACCAGCAGGCGGCTACAGAATAAATTTTTCGGAGGAAATAAAATGCTTAAAGAAACAGTAGAAATAAAAGTGGATTATGAAAAGGCTGGCGTTTCAAGCGAAGGCTGCGCACCTGTGCTTGATTGCTATTACAACACACTTACTGAGGAAATAGGCAGAAAGAAGCACAAGGCAATTATAATCTGCCCGGGCGGAGGATATGATTGGTGTTCTGAGCGTGAAGCTGAACCTGTTGCATTCAGATTTTTGGGTGCAGGCATATGTGCATTTGTGCTAAGATACTCATGCGTCAAAAAAAAATTTCCTACTGACGCTTTGGAATGTGGGGCGGCTGTCAAATATGTTAGAGATAATGCGGAGAAATTTGACATTGATCCTGACAAGATAATAGTATGCGGTTTTTCAGCAGGCGGACACCTTGCGGCAACAATGGCAAACTTCTGGAACAGCGAGCTGCTCACAAAGCCTCTTGGCTGCAATCCTGAAGACATCAAGGTAAACGGCTCTATCTTGGGCTATCCTGTTATCACATCCGACCCTGAATACACTCATGAAGGCTCAATACTCAATATTATTGGCGAGGAAAAATCATCGGAGCTCAGAGAGCTTGTTTCAATGGAGAAGAGAGTATCGGAGAACACTCCTCCTACATTTATCTGGCACTGTGCTGATGATGGCTGTGTAAGGGTTGAGAACACACTTTGGTATATGTGCAGTCTTTCAAAGTATCACATTCCATTTGAGAGCCACATTTATGAATACGGTGGACATGGACTTGCATTGTGCGACGAAACCACTGCCACATGGGAAGGTCACTATCAGCCGGTGGCGGCTCATTGGGCAGAGGCGGCTATTGATTGGGTACATAGGCTATAAAAATATGTTGCGTGTGGCAACATATTTAAGCTAAAAAAATGACTCACATCAATTTGATAGATACTATATAGACATTTTCAAAGAACTAATATGAATGACCTATATAGTGAACTATGAACAGAACAGGTAGATACCTCAATTGAGTTATCTACCTGTTTTTATTTATCCTTTTCTCTGCACTCGTATGATCTGTTAATAAGTTGGATATGTTTTGACGCGAGTCATTTTTTTATCAAGAATATTGAGTATCCCTCGGGATATATGTTAAATCTGTTGGTTATCCCCAAACTTTCTCTGCGATCTCCTTAACAAGAGCAAGCTTTGCCCACTGCTCCTCCTCTGTGAGCTTGTTGCCTATCTCGCAGGACGCAAAACCGCACTGTGGGCTAAGGCAAAGTCTGTCAAGTGAGATGTATTTTGCAGCCTCGTGGATACGGTCGATAACAGCCTGCTTGTCCTCAAGTTCAGGTTTCTTTGATGTGATAAGTCCGAGAACTACCTTCTTGTCACCGCTTACTGCTTTCAAAGGTTCAAAGCCACCTGAACGCTCATCATCAAATTCAAGATAATACGCACTTACATTTTCGCCTGCAAAAAGTGTTTCTGCAACGCTGTCATATGCGCCACTGCTTGCATATGTTGAGTGGAAGTTACCACGGCAAACGTGAGTTGTGATAACAAGATCCTCAGGCTTGCCCTCGATAGCAAGGTTGTTTATTCTCAGCAGAAGTCTTTTTATATCCTCAAGTCCTGCGTCGTCAACTCCAAAAATAGCCTTTGCATTAGGGTCAACTATCATGCCCCATGAGCAGTCGTCGAACTGAATGTTGCGGCAGCCTGCTGCGTAAAGATCAGCGATGACTTTTCTGTAGCCCTTTGCGATATCCTGAACAAGCTCTTCTGTATCGTTATAATACTTCTTTGTGTTCTCCAGTGCGAAAGGCATTATCATCTGCTCAAGAAACTGTGCAGGTGCAGGGATAGTCTGCTTTGCGACTGTGTTCTCGTCCTCGAGAGCCTTAACGAATTTAAAATGCTCAACAAATGGGTGGTCGCCAACTGATACCTTGCCTGTGAGGTATGTATCGTCTATCATTGCGGCCTCGCCATGGAATGGCAGACCTGTCTGTGTCTTGCTGTGACCAACGCCATTAAAGCCCCACATAAAGTCAAGATGCCATGTTGCTCTGCGAAACTCTCCGTCAGTGATGATATGATAACCAGCCTTTTTCTGCTTTGCAACGAGGTCAAGGATAGCCTTATCCTCTACCTCTTTAAGCTGCTCGGCTGTGATAGCGCCCTTTTCAAAATCTGCTCTTGCCTTTTTCAGATAGTCAGGTCTGAGAAAGCTGCCCACAAAATCGTAGCGGCATGGTGCTTTGATATTATTGCTCATTTTTATTACCTCTTTCATTTTATTATAGTTTATTTCCTATTGGTTTGCTGGTATTTAGTATAGCACGAAAAAGGGCGATAGTAAAATATTTATTTCTGTGGGATAGATATAGTTTCAAACTATATCGAATCGAATAGTTTGCTTGACTTTGGTGCTTGCTGCGTGGTACAATGTACAGATATAAAACTAGGCGGACGGTGTTTTGTACCCAACTGTCGGCAGGAAAGATAAAGTCGTTATTACAATATCAAGTTGCAACGTCATGCAATGAAAGTTTTTTTTACTTTTATCAAGCTTTTTTTGTCCACCTAATTTTTTTGAACAATCATGCTTTTTCTGACATATTATAAAAATGAAAATGCAAACGCAGTCACACTGATCTAATGCGTTTGAGATATGGAGGGTAATTTATGTCAGAAAAGTATTTTTTGGGTGCAATGACGCAGAATGGGTTTTCCACGGAATTTGGCAAGATAATGGCTGATAAGGAGTATTTCACATTCATACTCAAAGGAGGTGCAGGCACGGGAAAATCTTCACTTATGAAAAAGATAGCAGCTGAGTTTGAACCGACAGAGGACGTCACTAGATTTTATTGCTCCTCTGACCCTGCTTCCCTTGATGCAATCGTTCTGCATACATCAAAGGCCATAATCTGCGACGGCACTGCGCCCCACGTTATGGAATGTTCATATCCAGGAGTTTGTCAGAAAATAATCAACTTAGGAGAGTATTGGGACGAAGAAAAGCTGAAGGCCTTCAAATCTGAAATAATCGAGGTCACAGACAAAAACAAGTCGCTTTTGGCAAGAAGCAAAAGGTTTACCACTGCCCTGTCTAACGTTTGCTTTGATACCTACAATTGCGGTGAAGGCTGTCTGCTGGAGGAAAAGCTGAAAAGCTTCACAGAACGATCAGCAAAACGTCTTCTAAACAAAAAAGGCTCTGGCAGCGGCAAAACTGATCTTAGACAGTTGACCGCTTTGACGGAATACGGCTGTATGACGCAGCTTGCCACTCTTGACAGCTACCTTGACGTGTTCGCCATGAACGATGATTATTATGCCGCTTCCCACAAGTTCGTCACCCTCATGGCACAGCAGGCTGTAAAGCGAGGTTATGATGTTATCCTCTGCCCTGCTATCCTATTTGGCAACACCCTTTATGAGCATTTGCTTATCCCGGAGGCTGGCATCGCATTTGTGATAAATTCCCCTATAAGCAAGCTTGACGACTTTGAAAAAGCTATCAACATGGGCAGATTTTATGACAAGAAAAAGATCTCAGCCCTGAAAACAAGACTGAGATTAGATAAAGTCACCGCCTCCGACCTTGCCGAGGAAGTGTATTCAGGCATCAAGAAAGCCAAGAAAGTCCATGACGAGATAGAAAAGTATTATATCGCCGCGATGGACCACGCCGCCCTTAATAAGGTTTGTGACAGCATTTCAAGGGAAATTCACGAAAGGACTATAAAATAGTTTTCCACATTCCGTCGTAAGGCGCAGGCTCAAAGCCCATTTTCTTATAAAGCGATATGGCTCTGCCGTTTTCAAGCTCGACTTCAAGTCGGATACGGCGGAGCTTTTTGTCGCCATTTTCCTCGATATACTTAAAAAGCTCCCTGCCTAGACCTTTTGAGCGGTATTCCTCCAGCACAAAAAGCTCGTCTATCCATATAGTAATACCGCCTGCTTCAACTGAATATGTTTTCATTGTAACACAGTAGCCAACATTATTGCCGTCACAAACGAGCATATAACCCTGCACGTACACGTCAGACCTCATCATTTCATCGAATCCCTGCTCAAAATGCTCTCTTGGAACAGGCTTGTCCACTGCAGAAGAATTATAGAACTCAGTGG
The DNA here is from genome assembly GCF_000980385.1 of Ruminococcus sp. N15.MGS-57. NCBI lineage: Bacteria > Bacillati > Bacillota > Clostridia > Eubacteriales > Oscillospiraceae > Ruminococcus > Ruminococcus sp. N15.MGS-57. The sequence continues at coordinate 14,144 of NZ_LARF01000020.1, read as the reverse complement.
AAAATCTGATATAATCTTCCCTGTCCTCAGGCACAAATTTTCTTATCATTTTTATCTCTCCGTTTCTTTGGTATTAGCCTATTATAGCATTTTATTTACCAAAAGTCAAATGCACAATTTTTGTTGCAAATGCTCAGATTATGTGATATAATTATTTGGGATAGTTTTAATCATATTTGCGAGGATACATAATGAAATATACTTTTGATTGCGACCGCTGGGGAAGCAGTTTTTCAGTGCCGTCTAAAGTGGTCGACAAATACATAAAATTAAGTGATGGCGACTTTGTAAAGGTACTTCTCTGCATACTCTGTTCAACGGAACGTGAATGCGACAGTGCAAAGCTTGCGGAAAAGTCAGGACTTCCTGAGAACACTGTCATTGACGCTGTGACACACTGGGTATCGCTAGGAGTCATCACCACAGAACACAGTGATACGACAAAGCCTGCACAGGTCAAAGCCGTTTCTACACCTGTTTCAGAGCCTGAAACAAAGGCCGAGCCTGTTTCAAAAGTTGAGGCAGTTGCCCCGAAACGTCAGAGCGTTTCAAACAAGCTGTGCATAAGATACAAGAATTCTGAGATATTGGAAAAACAGCAGAAGGACCCTAACCTTGCACATCTTTTTGACGAGATACAAACCGTTTTACAACGCACTATCAATGGAACTGAGCAAGGGGAACTTCTTGCTCTTTATGAATATTACCGATTTGATGCTGCATCTATTCTCTTAGCCGCAGAATACTGTGTGTCACTTGAAAAGCACAACGTGTCTTACCTTGTGACAGTAATGCGTGGGTGGTTTGAACAAGACATCTGTACTTATCAACAAATTGAACAAGAAATAATTAGGCTTTCCAACATAAAAAAGTATGAATTCAAGGTACTGAAAATTTTCGGACAGACCGCTAAGCCGTCAAAGCAGCAGCTCGAGTTTATAGAAAAGTGGCGAACAATGGGCTTCACTGTTGAAATGCTGGAGATAGCCTATAACAAGTGCGTTGACAATACCAACAAACTGAATTACAAATATATAGACACTATACTGTCAAACTGGGCTGGCAAGAGCATCACTACCCCTGAACAGGTCACACACGAGGACGAAAAGTACCACACCTCAAAGAAAAATAAGAATACTAATAAGCAAACTTCCTATAATCTTGATGATTTTGAAAAATTCGCAATGAATTTCGATCTAGAAAAATCAGGAAAGCTATGATAAGGAGTAGAAAATGAAATATTCAATAACCGCATATGACAAGGCTGAAAATGAACTTAAAAGACGGCGTGAAGCTGTCATGAACGAGCATGAGGTTCACGCTCAGGAGATAGCACAGCGACTTCCTGAAATAGAGGTTCTTACAAGATCACTAAAAGCAAATAACTGTGAACTAATGAAGGGCATAGTAGGCAAAAATGCTCATGGAAGAGAATATATACAAAAAATGCGTCAAAACAATGCCAATACTAAACGTGCCATTAAAGGACTGCTTAAAATGGGAGGTTATCCTGAAGACTACCTTGATTATCACTATTACTGTCCTAAATGCTGTGATTATGGCTATCGTGACGGAGTGAAGTGCAAGTGCTTCACCGACTTGCTGAAAAAATACACCACTGAGGAGCTTAACGAGAATTGCAGTATCCAGCTCCACGATTTCTCTGAGTTCAGAATAGAATTTTATCCTGAAAGTGATGGTAACGGAATGTCACCGAGAGATAAAATGAGAACGGTGTATTCAAACTGTCGTGCATATGCTGACAAATTTCATGAAAACTCTCCATCACTGTTTTTCATTGGCAAAACAGGTCTTGGCAAGACTTTTCTTTCAGCCTGCATTGCAAATGAACTTATACAAAAGGGCTACAGCGTCATTTTCGCCTCTCTGCTGAAGCTTCTCAGACAGATAGAGGACGAGCATTTCGGCAGAGCTACAGGTCAGACACTTGACATCATAGAGAATGCCGACCTTGTTATCCTTGACGACCTCGGCTCAGAATTTCAAACGAGCTTTACAGATTCCGTGATCTATGAAATAATCAACGAGCGTATCAACCTTAGCAGGCCAACGATAATCTCTACCAATCTCACCAATGAAGAATACAATGCAAAATATAATGAGCGTATAGTTTCGAGGCTCACAGGCTGTTTCATGCCTATTATGTTTGTGGGAAACGATATTAGACACGTAAAGCTGAAAAATAATCTTTAAGGGGTAAAAAATGAAAAAAATTAGGGGAACTTTTCTTTCTATACCGGTGCTTCTGCTTGCAAACGCACCTGCGCTGTGGAAACTTATTGACATAAATTCTCTGCTCAAAACGCTTATCATCATACTTTTGGCACTATACACCTTGGTTTTCATGTTCAAATCACATGGGCGCAAAGGTTCTAATGGAAAAATCCGACGGCTTGATTCCGGAGCGTTTGTACTTGGTTGCGGTGTTTTGCAAAGCGTTATACAGATTATAATAGTGATAGTGCTTTGCTTTACAAAGCTGAATGGTTGGCGGCTTCTTGCAAATGCACTTTGCGCTTATGCTATAACAACGCTTTTGTGTCTGAGTGGCATTGTGCGGATAGCGGCTTCGGCACGTCAGGTGAAAATACTGTGGTATGTTATTCTGTTATTCACCTGGTACATACCTCTTGTGAACTGCATCGTGTTCAGAAAATTCTACAAGACAGCGAGAAGTGAATACTACTTCGAGCAGGCAAAGCTTGACCTTGACGCTGCACGAAAAGAGAACGAGATATGCAAGACAAAGTATCCTATACTTATGGTGCATGGCATATTCTTCCGTGATTGGCAGGTAATAAACTATTGGGGCAGGGTACCTAATGAACTTATTAGAAATGGCGCAGAGGTCTATTACGGCAAGCAACAGTCCGCCAACAAAGTATCCGTCAGTGCCACTGAGGTAGCTGAAAGGATAAAAGAAGTCATTGCAGAAACTGGCGCAGAAAAGGTCAACATAATCGCACACTCAAAGGGTGGGCTTGACTCGAGATACGCTATCTCTCACCTCGGCATGGACAAATATGTGGCAACCCTTACCACCATAAACACGCCACACTATGGCTGTAAATTCGTTGATATGCTTCTTGGGAAGATACCTGAGAGCATACAGAGCTTTGTTGATAGAAAATACAACAAGCTTTTCACTGCTCTGGGTGACAAAGGCCCAAGCTTTTTAGATGGCGTTTATGACCTGACTTACAAAAACTGCTCTGAGCTTAACGCAAGCACCCCTGACAGCCAGTTGGTTTCCTACCACTCCGTGATGAGCAAAATGAACAGCATACGTTCCGCAGGTTTTCCGTTAAATATCGGCTATCTGCTCAACAAGCCATACGGCAAGGGCAATGACGGGCTAGTAACAGTTGAGTCGGGACTTTATGGTGAAAACTCCAAGATGATAGAACACAAGGGCAAGCGTGGCATTTCTCATGGCGATGTTATCGACCTTTTCAGGGAGAACATCAAGGATTTTGACGTGAGAGAATTTTATGTAGATATAGTAAAAGAGCTTAAAGAACAAGGCTTCTGATAAAAAACACCCGTATCGCACATGATACGGGTGTTTTGCTATTTTCTGGGGCGAATTAAATATTTCATTCTGAAACGCTGTCTGCCCTTGATAGTTTTGCGATTGAAGTTTGCTATCTTCGCATTGAACGCAGACATCATTCTAAGCTCATGGGTTGGAAGCTCCTCCTCACCATAAAACCGACAGTCTGACAGACTATCGGTCAAAACTCAGCTATCTATTTTTGTCACATTGTCATAAACTATCTTATATTTTTCGCAGACCTTTTCATAATCCTGCTCATAGCCTGACAGCTCACCGTCCCTAAGATCCTCTGTAAGGTCATAGCTCGCCTTGTAAAGCTCATCAAAGCCAAGATTGCTGCAAATGCCTTTGAGGGTGTGAGCCATACGGAAAGCTTCCTTGGCGTTTTTCTCCTCTAAAGCCTTGCACATATCCTGAAAAGTTGTATCATCAGCAAATCTTTTTGCAAACTTTGTTATCATTTTCTCACTGCCGAAACGTACCAGAACGCTGTCATAACTTGCGCCAATGCTTTCATAAAATTCTCTAGTAGTCATCAGGACACTCCTTACAAATCATATCATCTCTTATTCTACGCCCTTTGCAAGCTCGTTCTGAATATCTTTAAGACATTCGACAAGCACAGGGTTGAATGTGCCGCACTCTCCGTTAAGTATCAATGCCATAGCCTTTTCATGAGAATACGCCTTTTTGTAAACTCGCTCGCTGACAAGTGCGTCATAAACGTCAGCGACAGAAACTATCTGAGCCGATATCGGTATCTCGTCGCCTTTTAGTCCGTCAGGATAGCCCCTGCCGTCATAACGCTCATGGTGCCACCTGCATATGTCATGGGCTATCTTCAAGAGTGGCTCGTCACGGAACTGCTCAAGACTTTCAAGCATATTCGCTCCGATAGCGGAGTGAGTTTTCATTATCTCAAACTCCTCTTTGGTTAGCCTGCCGGGCTTATTGAGTATCTTATCGTCAATGCCTATCTTGCCGATATCATGGAGTGCCGCAGCCATTGGCATGAGAAGCTGCTCAGTGCCGCTGACAGTATACTTGTTTGTGCGCATAGGAAGCCTATCTAAAAGCAGCTCCGTTATGCGCTTTATGTTCACCACATGGCTTCCACTCTCGCCGTTTCTGAACTCTACTATCTGGCTGAGTATGCTTATCATCATACGGTTGTTTTTATCTTTTTCGTACATCTGGTCGCTGACAAGGGAAATAAGTCTGCGCTGTTTTGCATAAAGCTTAATGGTATTGAACACACGCTGATACACAACGCGTGAATCAAATGGTCTGCTGATATAATCAGAAACGCCAAACTCATATGCTTTTCTTATAGAGGACGCAGAATCCTCGCTTGATATCATTATAACAGGGATATCATCTATCCAATGATGTTCCGCCATATAGTCAAGGACTTCAAATCCGTCCATTTCGGGCATGATTATATCTAAAAGCACAAGTGAAATTCCAGTGCCATACTGATTAAGCAGGTCAATACACTCCTCGCCGCTTGCCGCCTCATGTATGATATATTCATTGCCAAGCATTTCAGAGAGTATCTCTCTGTTTATATTTGAATCGTCAACAATAAGTATCTCCTGCTTTTGAGGCTCACCGACAACACTTTCGTGACCATCTGTGACAACTGTATCTTTCTTTGTCTTTGCCTGATACATAAGCTTATCAGCCTTGCTGACAGCTTCGTCAAGGCTATTGCCATCAGAGAAAACGCCGCCGACGCTTGCTGACAGACGTATATTTGAATACCCTGGCACAGTTGCCGCATGGATATTTCGTTTTATCTTCCTGAGCTTATGGGCAAAATCGTCCTCCTGAATACCAGGCATGACAAGCAAAAACTCGTCGCCACCATAACGCACAAGCTCATCAGATTTTCTAATACAGCGCCTTATAGCATCAACCACTGTCACAAGCACCATATCTCCTGCGTCATGACCGCATGTATCATTATAAACCTTGAAGTCGTCAAGATCTATCATCGCAACGCCCGCAGGCACATGGGACTTTTTAAGCTTATCTTCAAAATATCTCCTGTTGCTCGCACCTGTCAATGCATCAGTATACATTGCCTTATGATATTTTGACAGCTTATTCATTATCTTTTCTCTGTCCTGAACACCCAGCAGAGAGTCCTCATCAAGCTTTTTGATAAGCTCCAAAACATACGGCTCTCCGTCAACCTGAACATACTTTGAAAAGACCTGATAAATGTCAGTTCCCATAAATTCAAGCTTAGTTCTCGGCTTTTTATCAATAAAAGTTTTTAAGGATATACAGTTTTCACAAGGCTCGTCCACTTTCCAAAAAGAAAAACACTGACATGGATTTTCAACGCAGCCGCTCACTCCATGAGGACCGTCCGCTTTCAGAAGCCTGACAAAATCAAAAGTTTTCCTGAGAACGTCAATTTCCTTTTCTATCTCCGAAGAGGTGGAACTCAGTTGGCTTTCGCTGTTATCATCGCAGGTCCATAATTTGTACACGTCCATATTCACGTTCTCCTTACGCTTAGTGTAGACTTATTGTTGCTTTTTTTACTTTTTTCGACATTATTAACTGATTTATTATACCACACCTCAATCACATTGTCAACCGAACGATACAAATTATAATATTATTCATAATATTAACACATTCATATTTTAAGCGACTTTGCTCTAGTTTTTCATATATTTATCGTCATTCATAAAGTAAATATGGCACTCCACCTCAGTTTCCTCACTGAGCGAGAGCATTTTTCTGAGTATCTTTTCGTAAAAATCAAGCTGTGAACGATATGTCTTTAAAATTCTCTCCTCAAAAAGCTTTCTGTCGGCTTCTTCCTGTATGTTGGTCTTATAGTCGATTATGATAAAGCTTTTGTCTGACATTTTAAGCACAAGATCCATAACTCCGTTGCTGTATTCATTGCCGTCCATACTGTAGAATGGAAGCTCTGTATACACTGCCTGCGCAGTTTTGAGCAATTTTTCGATATCCTTGTCTTTCAAAAAACTGTGAAGCTGATAGTTGATATAGTCCTTATAAAAGCTCTCAGAATCCTGCGAACTGCACTCGTCCTCAAAGTCGAGATACGCTCTGCTGACAATCTTCTGAATAAGCTCCTTCTGCTGTGGCGTTTCGTTATACGGAAACAGCTTTCCACGCATATTCACCGCAAGCTCAAAGGCACGATGTACCATATGACCGATATCTATGCCCTTTGGACGTTCATAAGACAGTTTCTCCACTCCACTTGGTATAGTGACTTTTTTGCCGTCCTCAAGGTGGCTAGGAGTGATTTTGCTAACATATTTCTCACTGAGCTTTTTAACGCTTTCATCAAAAGCTTTTCGGCTGTTGTTCACCTCGTCGAATATATCCTTGACGTTTATCTGCGCCGCCTGCACAGCACTTTGCGCTGTGGCATTGTTTATCTGCGGCAATTCTCTGCCTATTTTGCTCATTGTAAGTTTGTCGATCACAGGTTTTTTCCGTTCAAAAGTATACACAAATATAAAAGCCTGCTTTGCTCTTGTGGCCGCAACATATTCAAGCCTGAGCTGTTCGCCAAAATATTTATCCTCTGCCTGCTTCCTCTCATTAGGATAGAATTTCAAATAGTCCATATATGAATAATCGCTTGTTTTCAAAGGTACATAGACCTGTCTTTTAGCCACAAGGTCGGTGTACTTTCCACCGCTGAATTTATGATTTTTAGCCTCCGCCATAATAACGATATTTCCCTCAAGACCCTTTGCCTTGTGAAGATTCATGAGCCTTACGCAGTTCTGCTCACTGCTGTCAAGGATAAGCTCTTTTTCTTTCAGCACAGAAAGCTCGTTTTTCATCATGTCCATAAGCTCGCCGCTTCCTGCAAAATCCTGCTTTTCCCACTTTTCAATAAGATAGATAAGATTTGAAAGCTCATATTCTCTGTTGCTGGTATTATCGAAAAGAAGCTCAGGAAAATCAAGTATCTTATAAAGCTTCGCTATAGGCTCATTGACAGTATCGGCAGACGTCTTTACTGCAACAAGTGTGGCGTCATTACTTTCACAGTTTTGTTCATAATCGTCTACGTCAATTTCAGCGTCTTCAAAATCGATGCTGTCAGGCCTACATCTCCAAAGGATAGAATAAGCCTTTTCCTTTGCGGTAGGGCTGTAGCTTTCAAAAACGAACTCTGCAAGAGCAATAAATCTTTTCAGCACCAGACTGTTTTTCTGAGGACGTTTGCCCCACATTGTATATGGTATGCCACTATCTGTCAAGACCATTGAATAAAACTCCATTTGAGTTGTGTTCCAAAGAAGCAGAAGAAAATCACTGTATTTTATAGGTCTTTCCACGCCCTTGTCGAATATCTTTCCACCGTTCACAAGGTCTGAAATTATCTTAGCCACGCTTTCAGCACCCGGATCTTTGACAAAATACGCCCCTCTGATAACATCGTCGGAAACAGCCGCAGGCTTATCAGCCTTTGATATCATATCGCTGTATGTCATACCATATTTGCCGTTTATTTCAGGCTGGAACTTTTCATTTACCCAAGCTATAAGCTGCTCATCAGAGCGGAAGTTGTAATCAAGTGAGAAAAACTCGCAGTTTTTCTCGTTATTGTTCTGGAATTTGGCTTTCATTTTGTTATAAAGCCTGATATCAGCATCACGGAAGCCGTAGATAGACTGTTTAGGGTCGCCCACCGCAAACAGCGCACCGTCACGGAGCGGGCATTGCCATATATCACCGCCTGCTGCAAGATTGCTGTCGTCAGCGCAAAGATACAGCAGAAGCTCAGTCTGCATAACATCAGTATCCTGAAACTCATCTATATAAATGCAGGAATACTTGTTTTTGAAAAACGCTCTTGCCTCAATGCTGTTTTTGAGAAGCTCGTGAGTGTGATACAAAAGCCCGTCATTTGAAACGCTCTCCCCGTCTTCACTCTCCTGATAAACCTTTACAGCCTGCTCTATATACGTTGCTGTCTTGTTGAGGGCATACAGTGCATTTTCTTTCTTTACATTATCAAACCCACTTGGGCTGAAAATAGCCATGTTCTCATTGCTCTTTGGATGATCTTTCTTAATTTTAGTCTTATTAAAAGGCTCAAGGAACTTTTTGCAAGCTTTAAGATTAGCGCAAACTTTTACATAATTATACTTTGGGTCGTAGACATTCATATTATCAGGAAAAAACTTTGTCACATCACCAACAAGAAAACCTGCTATATCTTCGTATTTTCCACCCAAAGCACCATTATAGAATGCACGCACAAGACTATCCCTATAGTTACACATTTCTTTATAGGCAAGCTTATTTATGGTGTCAAATGTCACACTGTCATAGCTTTTATCCCTAACAAACTCAACATCTCTGTATTCAGCACACTCAAGAAATGTTTCCATAAGAAAGTTTTTCACACGGCTGTCTCTGAGCTTATATTGATTGCTGTTCAGAAAGCCGAAATCTTCCATGTTCGCACCATTTGTGCGGTAATATCTCTCGAAAAAGTCAGCCTGTGCCTGCTTTGTTTCACCGTCCTCGGCAAGTTTTAATCCCAAATGCAGGTCAGCTTCAAAAGGCTGTTCTGACAGCATACTCAAACAAAAGCTGTGTATAGTGCTTATCTTCATGCGCTGTAAATTCATAACAGCGTTCTCATACAGCTTCTTTTCCTCACCGCTGCATTTTGCAATATTCTCCGTAAGCCCTGCCTGTATCCTCTCATAAAGCTCGTTTGCAGCAGCGTTGGTGAAGGTTATAAGGACTATCTTTTCAACAGGTATACCTGCGCCTATCTGACCTATAACACGCTGTATTATAAGCCTTGTCTTACCTGCACCTGCACCTGCTTCAACAAGGATATTCTTATCATAACTGTCTTTGTCTATTATATAGCTTCTTATCTGTTCTTCACTCATTCTGTTGCACCCCCTGAGCAAACTTCTTCATAAGCAGGACAAAACGTGCATGGAGTAATTTTATCATTCTTATTCACAATACACTTTTTAAAGCCCTCTTCTACTATTTTCTTAAATGTTATTGTTATCATGTTTTCGATTCCAGAATTATCCTTATTGTTAACTACATGGCAATTCCCTTTTTCAAGAATGAAAACGTAATCTGCGGCAACGATATCACTTTCGCTCACTTCTCCCACAGGCGTAAGACCATTTTCAAGTGCAAGGGCATAAATATAGTCCTGCGGATCTTCTGGAAGCTTCTCCCTGAATTTTTTGATATCCTCCGTCTTGTAGTCAACTATCTGATATGACACCTTTGTGCCATCTATTATCCTGTCAAGGCGGTCTATCCTACCCCTTATGGTGACTTCATACTCTCCTATTTTCACATCGCCGACAAATGGATACTCGACCTCAACGACCTCACGTTTGCCTGAGTGTATATCGCCGTGCAGTTCGTCAAGATAAGCTTTGACACAGTTGTAATATTCCTCTCTCTCACTCTGCGCAACAGCCATATCCAACGGTGGATAATCAAGAAGGTATTTTTTCGTAACACTCTCGAATATCTCATAAAGCGCCGCTGTGTCAACAATTTCAGACACCTCAGCCGCACTTTTGCCTTTAAGCACAACCTTTGCATAATTCTCCATTATCTCATGTATATACATTCCCTTGACATTGCCTTTGAGCCATGCACTGCGGTCTATATCCACCTCCTGCGGCTTTTCAACATGGGCAATACGCTCATAGAAAAACCTCAGCGGACACTGAAGCATAGTCGAAAGGCTTGTGGCAGAAATGATAAAATGTTTATTTTCGCACATTTCACGCAATATATCTATACGGCTTTCTCTTTGCTTATCAAGATACTCCGTAAGGCTTTCGCTTTGCTTTGCACCGTCATCATGAAGCCCGATTTTTTCTGCCTTGTTTAGAAAATCACTGTTTAATGATATCTCAGAACGCACGCTCACCTTGCGTCTGTCAGAAAGATAATCATACACTTCTATTTTGTTTACATCAATGCCCTTTTCAGCCGCAATAACAGTATACACTGCCGACGGGCTTTGCGCTCTTATTTCTACGGTATCATAAACACTACAGCTTACAACAAGGTTTGCTCTCTCAGCCATGAGAACAGTTCTCACAAGGTCAGTGAGCTTTCTGCGCTCGATAGCGTCAGAACAATGGTCACGGTTGCCGAAAAGCTGTTCTCTCTCCTTATCGTTCAGAACAGGTGACTCGTCCTGCATGACAGGAAATCTTCCTGTTGTCAAACCAAGAACATATATGTTTTTCATGAAAAGCGCAGAATACCGCCCCATAAGACAGCAGGTAACAGCACCTTTTGATGCAGGCAAAGAATACCTTGCGTTCTCTGCAATGTCGGTGATCTCAGTCATTGCTTCCTGCAAGCTAAGACTCTTGTCATAGTCTGCATAAAATATATATCTGCCTATCAAAGCGTCCTTAACGCTTGATATGGAACTTCTCTGCTCGGCGTTTGCTCCATTCACATATTTTTTTACCAATTTCAGTACGCCACCGTAAAACTCTTTTGCGCTGACATTTTCTTTTTTAAAGACATCATAAAAGTCCGTAAACACCTGACTATCCCTTGTGCTATACCATTCAATGCCCCAGCCGTTTCCAGAATTCTGTGCTTCAAGGAATATCCTGCCCTTGCTTTTGGTCTTGCCGTCCTCTATTTTCTCCTCATATTTGAAAACAGGAGAGAGCATCACATCTTTGAAAAGGTCAAATCTATAGTCATTTTTGCACCATTTGAGCATTGCCCTGAAAAATGCAACAACGTCACTGTGTCTGCATGAAATGCCCTCAGGAAATTCCACGGGGACTTTGTATTGATCGCACATATTCACGAGCAAGTCCATATACTCATCATCTGGACACAGCACAGCGGTATCGCAAAGCTCGTAACCACTGTTCACGATATGTAGAACAGTTCTCTCCACCTCGTTTGTTACGCCATAATTTCTCCAAAGCTCCGCCTTTTGTGCTAATTTTCTCAGACCATTCTGATACTGCTCATCGCTCATATCAGCCATGTTATCTATAACCGCAGGATCAGGCAAAAGCCCTATATACTCCGCTGTCAGCTTGTCAGCTTCTATTTCTTTGTCATATGCAAAATGAACGCTGTTCACGTCTGCCTTACCAGCCTTTATAAGACCGCCAGCAATGCTTATGAGCTTTGCACTGTCATATAGTTTGCTGTCTGAAAGCTTATTTTCATATGCTTGAAAGATCGCACTCAGCTTGTTGATACGTCTGCTGTCCAAGGACAATGAATCAGGGCCTATACAGTTCATTCTAAGCTCTGATATTGTCTTGAATATCTCCATGCAGGCATTATGATCATCGCTTTTGAAATAGCTTATACCGCTTTCATCAATAATACGTCTTACTATCTCACAGCCCTCAGCGTTTGACATCGTTATTATCCTGCTGTCCATATACTCGGCACTGGTTTCGATAATATGCTTTGCATGATCTGCGACTGTGTATCTTTCAAGCCTTATAACAATATTTTCACCGCTTGAGTTCTCCAACATTCTCTCGGCATTGAGATAATCATTACATATGTAAACCTTTTTAGTCAAAGGGTCTGCTTCATTACAGTCTTTGAGCCACTCTATAAAAGTCATTACGCTTTCTCCCCTAACATAAATTATCATAATAACATTTTACCATAGCAGAAAAATCTTGTCAATCTACAATTAGCGTGTTTGTATACTTTTTTGAAACATAATATTAAAGAAAATTTATTGATAAAATCATACCGCTATGTTAAAATATACTTTGTAAAACTTGCGTGGATTTTTCCTGACAGTATGTCACTTTTCGCCACACAGCAAACAGGCTGTGCGGCTTTTTTTCTGCCCACAGACAAAAGGAGTGTAAAAAATAAATGAACAGTGATTTCATGAAAACAAGACCGATCTTCCCTCTTCTGCTTTCAATGTCCCTGCCAATGGTGATATCAATGCTTGTAAACTCTCTTTACAACATCATTGACAGCTTTTTCGTGGCAAAGATAAGCGAGGACGCAATGACATCGCTTTCACTGGTGTTCCCTGTGCAGAATTTTATAAGTGCCACTGCTATCGGCTTTGGTATCGGCATCAATGCGGTCATTGCCATATATCTTGGTGCAGGCAGAAAGGAAAAGGCTGACATTGCCGCAACTCAGGGGCTTGCACTTTCAGCGGTGCACGGCATTGTCCTCATGATAATATGTATACTTATAATGCCTGCATTTCTATCTATGTTCACAAGTAATAAAAACGTTGTAGATCTTGGCGTGCAGTATTGCAACATTGTATTTACATTCTCTCCTGCATTAATGCTTGCCATTGCATTTGAGAAGATATTCCAATCTGTCGGCAGAATGAAGATAACAATGTTCAGTATGCTCTGCGGCTGTATCGCAAACATAATCCTTGACCCTCTGCTTATTTTTGGCGTTGGATTTTTTCCTGAAATGGGTATAATGGGTGCTGCACTCGCCACCGGTATCGGTCAGGTGCTGACCCTTGTCATATACATAATAGCATATCTTCGCTGTGAGCTTCCTGTTAAACTTTCCGCAAAACACAAGCGTCCCGACGGCATAATAATCGCAAAAATGTACTCCATAGGCATTCCTGCAACGCTTAATCTTGCACTGCCGTCACTTCTCATATCCGCCCTCAACGGCATACTTGCGGCATATTCACAAAGCTATGTGCTTGTTCTTGGAATTTACTACAAGCTCCAAACCTTTCTTTATCTACCCGCAAATGGTGTTATTCAGGGTATGCGACCAGTTATCAGTTTTAACTACGGAGCAGGCGAGAGGGAGCGTGTGAAGAAAATTTACCGCATTGTTCTTTACATGACAGGTGTGATATTGGCGGCAGGAACTATCATATGCGCACTTTTCCCAGCCAAGCTCATAGGGCTTTTCACGGAAAACGCTGACACTATCGCCATAGGCAAAACAGCACTGCGCCTTATCTGTATCGGCTTTGTTATCTCCGCAGTATCCGTCACCTCATCAGGTGCGCTGGAGGGACTTGGCATGGGCATTCCATCGCTTATGATATCTCTGTGCAGATTTATTGCGATAATACTGCCACTTGCGTTCTTCCTCTGCAAGCTCACGGGACCAACAGGCGTATGGAACGCATTCTGGATAACAGAAGTCGTCACCGCTTTGATATCTTTATTTATCTACAGATTTTCAGTTTCAAGGCAAAAAGATTTAAAATAAACACCGTTGCCATTCCACAATTACCATTTATTTCTGTTTAACAACTTTTAATTTGCAAAAAAGCGTTGACATTTTGCAAAAAAAGTGTTATAATATATCTTGTATGCCGCTGTGGTGGAATAGGCAGACACAAGGGACTTAAAATCCCTCGGGGTAAAACCCGTACCGGTTCAAGTCCGGTTAGCGGCACCAGAATAAAAGCTCTTAGATCGTTCCTATGATCTAAGAGCTTTTCTGCTATAGCAAAAAAATTGACGGCACTCAAACTGACCCGCCCCCTGTCAAGTAGACAGCGCAAAAAACAAAAATATTCTATGTTGTG
>NZ_LARF01000001.1:0-100324 GCF_000980385.1 Ruminococcus sp. N15.MGS-57 | reverse complement strand
TTGTTCATAAAATTGCCTATTGTCGAGTGGCTTGGCGGAGGATTATCCTGCAGCAGCCACATAAAGCGAATATCGGTTTTGCAGAGTTTTTCTATTTTTCGCAATGATTCGTATCCGTTTTCCATAAATGCAAACAGTATTACTTTCAGCAAAGTTTCTTCTTCATATCTTGGACGGCCTGTCCTGCGGTCCTCAGTCGTCAGGTATTTACTCAGGTCAATATGATTCATCACTTCACAAAATGTATATACCGGGTCAGTTGTTTCAATTATTTTTTCAATTTCTATTGGAAATTTTAATTGATATGGTGTATAATATTCTTGTGGTTGGTTATTCATGATACTTTAATTATACCACAAAAAAGACTGCTGTCTTGCTTTTTGGCAAGATCGCAGCCTTTTTTCTTGGGGACTTTTTTTACAGCCCCTTTATTCTGCCTAAAACATATCCAGTGCGGTGTTTCTATGTAGAGGCGACCTGAGGTCGCCCGCTGATATTATTTTTCGGTAGCCCACCAACATCATTTTTTTCGACAAACAGACCTCGCTGCTTGTTATCGCAAAAACAAATAATAAATAAGCCCGTAAAGCACGCTCGCCAAAGTGCCGTAAAGAATAACAGGTCCGCTGATAATGAAGATCTTCGCCCCAAGCCCAAGAATATATCCCTCCGTCTTGAACTCAAGAGCAGGCGCCGCCACAGAGTTTGCAAAACCTGTTATGGGTACAAGCGTGCCTGCACCTGCGTGCTTCGCTATGCGGTCATACCAGCCAAGACCTGTGAGAAGTGCAGATAAAAATATCAAAGTTATTGATACCGACATTGAGGCGTTATCTTTGGATAAACCTAAATATAAATACATATCCATCAGCGATTGCCCGATAACACATATAAGTCCGCCAAATAAAAACGCCTTCGGTATGGTCACCCACCACTTCGTCCCGTGTGAAGCCTCCTTGTACATCTCGCTGTATTGCGCCTTGCTTAAATTTATATCCATTTCTTTCGCTCCTTTTTTCTATCATGTTTGCACCTATTGTTCCTCAAAAATCAATGCTTATTCATTTTTTTAACTGCACTTTTTTCGCATAATTTGGTCAATATGTTGCTGTAAGGTTAATATTTTTATATAGTTTCAACAAGTTTTGTATAATGTAAACGATTTATCATAAGGAAATTTGTTAAAATAGTATCTTGAAAAAAATGCGAAAATTTTGTATCATATTTATTAGAGATATTCTATCTTAGGGGCAGTGTAACTGCCATTATTTTTTCAGGAGGTTATTATAATGAAAGCTAAAAAAATTCTTGCTGCTGTCACAGCTCTTTCTCTGACAACAGTAGTATTCGCATCATGCGGCGATTCAGCTGATTCTTCAAGCTCTACTGCTGCCGTAACAACAACTACAGCCGTTACTACAACTACAACTGCAGCAACAACAACTACAGCCGCTGCCGAGTCTGCTGCTGATTCAGCTGCAACAGACAGTTCTGCTGACTCTACAAAAGGCGGTGACTCTGATTACACACCTGTAAAGACATTCAAGGGCTATGACGCATTCCTTATGTTCGGTGACGGAGAGTGGCTCTGGGGCAACTGGGAAGGTCAGGGCGAACCTGATGCAACTAAGGCTTTCGGTGTTGACGCTGACATAACAGGCGACGGTGAGTACACAGTTTCTATCACAAACGCTTCTATCTCTTATGATGACCCAGACGAGGGTATCAATCCACAGATCGCTCTTGACGGTGACTATGCTGTTGGCGCTCAGGGTTGCGTAGTAATGTGCGTTGATATCATCGGTCTTCTTAACGGCGAAAAACTCAAGGGCACAGGCGATCCTAAGACTGATAAGGAAACTCCAGGTAAGTACAACGCTGACGATCTCAAGGTAGAACTTAAGTCTATCAAGGCTGACGGTCAGGAAGTTGCATTCGATAAAGCTAAGATCAAGTATGGCAACATCGAGGACAACAACAACTGCTACAGAATCGAGATCTACAACGATTACGGCGATACAGCTAAGGATTCTCCTATCGACAAGGACAATCTTGCATTTGAGGACAGCCTTGAGATTACATTCTCTATCGAGGGCCTTTCTGAATAATTTTTCATGAAAACTAAGAGCAGACCGCAATATGGTCTGCTCTTTTGTATTTTTATACATCTTTCCAGTGACAAAATGTGTGACAGATTTTTTAAAATAGCTGTCACACTTTTATGTTGACATGAAACTAAGGGGAATATATAATAATAGTATTATAGTAATTCTATAATATCATCACATATTTTATTAATCCCCTAAGAAAAAAGCCGTGGTACCCTTTCTTACCACAGCTTTTTTCTTTTTTATTTATTCTGACTGTCTGTAACAAGACCGCCGTTATCCGCCATAAGCTTGAATTTTATCTCAAACTCTTTCTCATCACCGCTGTCCGTCTTGCGATATACCTTGCAGACGACTTCATCTCCTGCCTGCTTTCCTGAAAACAGCGACGCTATATCCACCTCTCCTGCGGTGGACTTTCCGTCTATTTCCGTGATGATATCGCCCTCCGCAAGGTCTGTGTTGGCAACATCACAATCAGAGTTTATGGACACAATACAAATGCCCGGCTTTATGCCGTATATCTCAGCAGTGGTGTCGCTGACAGCATAATAAGTCACACCTATCTTTACTCTGCCTGCCACATAGCCCTTTTCCATAAGTTCCTCGATAACAGGCTTCGCCTCGTCTATAGATACCGCAAAGCCTATGCCCTCATAGTCGCTTGAAGCAAGCTTCGATGAGGTTATCCCTATGACCTGCCCCCACATATTGAACAGCGCTCCACCTGAGTTACCGGGGTTTATGGCTGCGTCTATCTGTATGCAGTTCATTATTATTGACGAGTTTTCAAGCCTTATCCTGCGATTCACACCTGACACGATACCCTTTGTCACAGTGCCGTAATAGCCAGCCGGTGAGCCGATAGCGACTACCTCTTCCCCTGCATTCACCTGAGTTGAATCACCGAACTCAGCCGCCTGCAAGCCATGCGCCTGTATCTTTATCACCGCTATATCCGTGGCAGAGTCCTGCCCCACCACCTTGGCTTCATACTCCGAATTGTCGCTTAGAACAACTTTTATGCCCGACTCCGCCGCATTTACAACATGAGCATTTGTGACGATATATCCGTCAGCAGACATTATAACACCGCTGCCCTGACCTGCCGCAACATATCCACCCGAATTTTTGTAAACCTCTATAGATACCACAGCGGGAGAAAACCCCTTTGCGATACCCTCGGCAGTGTATCTTCCGTCAGCCTGATAAAATTCATCGTCAAGCTTCGGCTTGTCAGCCACAGGAAGCGTAAAGCTTATCTTCTCGTCCCCTGTAACAAGATTTCTCACCCAGCCGCTTCCCCTTATGGAGGTTATTGATATGGCTATTCCGATGCCTACAAAAAGCACCATAAAGCACAGCCTTGCAACTGCATGGCGCATACGCTCTCTGTAGCGGCTTCTTTTTTTTGCCGAATCAACAGCCGACCAAAAATCTCCATCCACCTTGTGAGCGGCTACCGCTCCCTCAGGCAGCTTGTAATGCCCAGTTTCTTGGGCTGTATCTTCATTTTCATCATGCAGACAAGGCTGCTCTTCAAACTGCTCCATATGAGCCTCCTAGTCGCCCTCCGCCTTGTTAGGCAGCGTGAACACAAATTCCGTATACTCATTCTTAACGCTTCGTACCATTATCTTGCCCCCGTGGAGCTTTATGATAGAACGCACGATATTAAGTCCCAATCCAACGCCCGTCTTGTCAAGTCCTCTTGACTTATCGGTCTTATAAAATCTGTCGAACACCAGCGGAAGCTCGTCCTCAGACAGACCCTCACCGCTGTTTCTGATAGAAATGCTCGTCATGTTGCCCTCAGGCTCAAAGTGAAACTCTATATAACCGCCCTTGTCAACGAACTTTATGGCGTTCTCTATGAGGTTATACATGACCTGATGCACAAGATCGTTATCAGCATAAAGGGTCACTCTGTCAACGTCAAGACCCCTTATCTCTATCTGCTTTTCCTCAAGCCTTGGCTCAAAAGTCACAAGGGTATCGACTATCGGCTCAAGCACAGAGAAATACTGCAAATTAGGTTTAAGCTCGCCTGCCTCGATCTTTGCAAGATTGAGCATACTTCTTACGAGCCTTGCAAGTCTGTGTACCTCAGAGGAAATTATCTTAAGATAATATCTCTCCTGCTCCTTTGGTATGGTGCCGTCAAGCAGACCGTCCACAAAACCGCCTATAGACGTCATAGGCGTCCTAAGCTCATGAGAAACGTTCGCAAGGAAGCTATTTCGCATGGTGTCATAGCTTTTCAGGCTGGCAGCCATATCGTTGAAAGCGTTGCTGAGCTGTTCAAGCTCCGAGGTAGAATAATCAGGCAGCGTGACAGAAAAATCTCCTGCTCCTATCTTCTTTGACACCTCCGCTATCTCTTTTATAGGCTCTGTAAGCTTCAGCGTCATGAAATATACCAGAAACATTACTATGACCAGAACTATTATAGCGGAAACTATAAATATTTCCATTATGTTGTAGGTATAGTCGTCCTGAGCCGCCTTTGAACTGAATGCAAGCACATAATATTCAGGTCCATTCGCTTTGAACGACTTACCTATCACATGATATATAGCATCGAAAGCTCCTCCGAGATCCGAATAAACATACTCGCAATTGTCAGAAAAAGCTTCAAGCTCATGGACAGATATATTATGAGGGCTGCACACAGGATCCTTACTGGAGTTCACAAGCACTGCTCCCGTAGAGTCGCACAAGATAAAATCAGCGTTGCACGCCATTGAATACTGCATCATCTCATCTGTCACCGACTTTTTCCAGTCGGCAGGCTGAGCCAGCATTTCTTCCTGCGTATATAAAGCAAGAGCCTTGGTGTTTTTCTCCAACAGGCTCTTTTTTTCATCAATAAAATACCTTGAAGAAACCAGCAGTAATACCGTTCCTAAGCACACAAAGCTTATAAGTATTACTGCTGAACAAATTACAAAGTATTTAAAGAATATGCTTTTACGATTACTCATGCGGTGTTTCAGCGACTTCAAACTTGTATCCTACGCCCCATACAGTTTTAAGTGCCCACTTGTCAGAAACGCCCTCAAGCTTCTCACGCAGACGCTTAACGTGAACGTCGATAGTTCTCGAATCGCCGTAATATTCAAAGCCCCATACCTCATCAAGGAGCTGATCTCTTGTATAAACTCTGTTCGGATTTGAAGCAAGGTGGAACAGAAGCTCAAGCTCCTTCGGCGGTGTGTCAAGCACCTGACCGTTTACTCTCAGCTCATATCTTGTCATATTAACTGAAAGCTTGTCATACTTGACTTCCTTTATCTCAGCTTCGCCTGATGACTGACCTACTCTTCTGTAAACAGCCTTTATTCTTGCGATAACTTCCTTTGTATCGAAAGGCTTTACGATATAGTCGTCAGCTCCAAGCTCCAGACCAAGCACCTTATCAAATGTTTCTACCTTTGCGGTTATCATGATGATAGGCACGTTGGACTTCTTTCTTATCTCACGGCATACCTGCCAGCCGTCTATACCAGGCAGCATAATGTCAAGCAGTATGATGTCAGGCTTAAGAGCGTTGAATTTTACCACTGCTTCCTCACCGTCATGTGCAAGTATTACTCCATAGCCCTCCTTTTCAAGGTAAAGCCTGAGCAGCTCGCAGATGTTCTTATCATCGTCTACTACCAATACTCGTCCAAGCGACATATTTCATCTTCCTTTCGTTTATTTACTTCTTTTCATGCCCATTATTTCAAATTTTCGCACTTCTGAAAATTTGAACAAAAGACAATAATTATTCAAATTGATATAAGTATTATAACAAATTCACAAACCGATTGTGTGAATATTTATTTAACTTTTTATTAAATATCATAATTTGCTTCAATTTTAAGCGGACGTCTGCAACAATATGTATATATTTAATTTAATTAATCAATACTTTTGGATTTTACTTACAAAAGTATTGAGGATATTATTTGATTTTTGTAAACCATGTCATAAAATATTACCCATTCCATACAAACAGCCTCCGCAGGATAACTACGGAGGCTGTAAATTATATCAGATATTAGTCATGGGAGCTTATTAGTACATACCGCCCATTCCGCCTGCACCTGCTGCTGCGGTTGCCATAGCAGCGTCAGCCTGTGGGTCCTTCTTGTCTGCAACAAGGCTCTCAGTTGTGAGCACCATTGAAGCAACAGAAGCTGCGTTCTGGAGAGCTGAACGTGTAACCTTAGTAGGGTCAACGATACCTGCAGGTATCATGTCAACATACTCAGAAGTATAAGCGTTGAAGCCGTAGCCGACCTTTCTTGAACGGATTATCTTGTCTATGATAACGCTGCCCTCAAGACCTGCGTTTACAGCGATCTGTCTAACTGGTTCTTCAAGAGCCTTGTAAACGATCTGAGCGCCTGTCTTTTCGTCACCGCTGAGCTTGTCAACGAGCTTCTTAACTGCTGGCATAGCGTTGATAAGAGCTGTTCCGCCGCCTGCTACGATACCCTCTTCAACAGCTGCCTTTGTAGCTGCCAGAGCGTCCTCGATCCTCAGCTTCTTCTCTTTCATTTCTACCTCAGTTGCAGCACCGACCTTGATAACAGCTACGCCGCCTGAAAGCTTAGCAAGTCTTTCCTGAAGCTTTTCTCTGTCGAAATCAGAAGTTGTGTTCTCGATCTGTGACTTGATCTGACCAACTCTTGCCTTGATATCGTCGCTGTTGCCTGCGCCGTCAACAATGATAGTGTTCTCTTTCTGAACGACTACCTGTCTTGCTCTGCCCAGCTGCTCCATAGTTGTTTCGCTGAGTTCAAGACCAAGTTCAGATGAAATTACCTGACCGCCTGTGAGGATAGCGATATCCTGGAGCATTTCCTTTCTTCTGTCGCCAAAGCCAGGAGCCTTTACAGCTACGCAAGTGAAAGTACCTCTCAGCTTGTTTACAATAAGAGTTGAAAGAGCCTCGCCCTCAACGTCCTCGGCAATGATAAGGAGCTTCTTGCCAGCCTTTACGATCTGCTCGAGAAGTGGAAGAATTTCCTGAATGTTAGAGATCTTCTTGTCTGTGATAAGAATGTAAGCGTCATCAAGGACAGCTTCCATTTTATCTGTATCTGTTACCATATAAGGTGCGATATATCCTCTGTCGAACTGCATACCTTCAACAACTTCGCTGTAAGTTTCAGCAGTCTTTGACTCCTCAAGAGTGATAACGCCGTCAGCAGTTACCTTTTCCATAGCCTCAGCGATAAGCTTACCGATATTCTCATCAGCGGCAGAAACAGCACCTACTCTAGCTATCTCATCAGAGCCTTCTATCTTCTTTGAGTTAGCGACGATAGTTTCAACAGCAGTATCTACAGCCTGATCCATACCTTTCTTAAGTACCATTGGATTAGCACCTGCTGCGATATTCTTCATACCCTCTCTAACAAGAGCCTGAGCAAGCAATGTAGCTGTTGTTGTACCGTCACCGGCAGCGTCGTTAGTCTTAGTAGCGACTTCCTTTACAAGCTGAGCACCCATGTTCTCGAATGGGTCGTCAAGCTCGATCTCCTTAGCTATAGTAACACCGTCGTTTGTGATAAGAGGAGCACCGTACTTCTTATCAAGAACTACATTTCTGCCCTTAGGTCCCAGTGTTATCTTAACAGTGTTTGCGAGCTTGTCGATACCGCTCTGCAAAGCTTTTCTTGCGTCTTCGCCAAAAATTATATCCTTAGCCATTGTAAATTACCTCCGTTTATATACTATTTAAAATGCAGTGAAATTAGTCAACAACTGCGAGAATGTCGTCCATTTTAACTATAATGAACTCTTCACCATCCAGCTTAACATTAGTACCGCTGTACTTAGAAATAAGCACCTTGTCGCCCTTATTAACACCCATAGTAACGTCCTTTTTACCAGGGCCTACAGCTATTACCTCTGCGACCTCAGGCTTTTCCTTAGCTGAGCCTGTGAGAATGATACCACTCTTTGTGGTTTCCTCAGCCTCTGTCATCTTAACTACAACTCTGTCCTGCAATGGTTTGATCGCCATGATAAGTTCCTCCTTTTATGATACCTTTTAATATGCTAAATTAGAATCCTTCGTGGTCGTACCTATGTTTTCAGCACTCTCACGCTCGGATTGTTAGCACTCAGTCTTTCTGAGTGCTAATTATATTTTAGCACCTTTTTCGCAAAATTCAAGTCATTTAAGGTCATTTATGTGATTTTTGTAGGGTTGCACAATATCTATCAAGCTAAAAATTGGTTTTGGAAGCATATTGTACAATTTATTAAGGGGTATTGCAGGTCTGAAATCAGATTTTCGGGTGGGGATAAATGTATTCAATGGAGGTATGCGTATCAACAGTATCCATAATTGTAGGGGACGACGCCCTCGGCGTCCCGTTCGGAGGGGTAACTCCGTGGTTTTGGTATCTTCGATGTTGAATTATTCGGGGTGACATTGTTGTGATAATCTCCGTTAATTCAATGGGCGAGGAATATCGGGACGCCCATTTCTGTGAAACAGAAATTGCGTCGCTCCCCTACAGGTGCGGTGGGCAAGTTTTTCGGTTGCCAAACCGTGTTGTAATTGTGGGCTTGTTCCTTCGACGGGCGAACGGTGTTCGCCCCTACAGATTTGTTGCCGTGGGGTTATCCGTATTTTATATTCAATTTTCAAGCTTCAAACAAGGTGCAGGAAGTGCTTTTCTGTGCGATCAGAACCTCTCATCGTGTTCACCTAACTCACGTTGACAAAATGTTTCCTCATACACTGCTACCTTGCAGGATATTCGATTTGGGATAATACCCTTATACTTATCCCGAAAAAGGGGTAATTTGTTGCATAAAAAATGCAACAATTGCAGAAATGTTGCCAAATTAAAAGATAAATCATTTGTTTGCACAAGTTTAGTTGTCAAAATTTGTGCAGTTATTACAGAAAATTATTACAGAAATATTGATGAAAATACGAGAAAAAATAGTGTGTCTATGCAGTTATCCCACAATTTTAATATATATCAATATATGCAATTTTGATAAAAAACAGTTGACAAACGGGTGCGATTTGGTGTATTATTGTATTGTAATCGTTTAATCGTTAAGATCAAACAATAATATATTCGGAGGTCAAAATTATGGCAGAGTATTTTAAGGATATTCCAAAGATCAAGTATGAGGGTGTAAACTCAACTAATCCCCTCTCTTTTAAGTATTATAACCCAGATGAGGTTGTAATGGGCAAGACTATGAGAGAACAGCTCAAGTTCGCTCTTTCATGGTGGCACACAATGGGTGGCGACGGCACTGATATGTTCGGCTGCGGCACTACTGACAAGACTTGGGGCGAGGCTGCTCCTGAGGCAAGAGCTAAGAAGAAGGTCGATGTTGCTTTCGAGATAATGGACAAGCTTTCTATCGACTATTTCTGCTTCCATGACCGTGACCTTTCTCCTGAGTACGGTGATCTCGGCACCACTAACGCAAAGCTTGCTGAGGTAGTTGACTACATAGCTGAAAAAATGGCTGCTGACCCTACTAAGAAGCTTCTTTGGGGTACTGCTAAGTGCTTCGATCACCCAAGATATATGCATGGTGCAGGCACATCACCTTCTGCTGATGTTTTTGCTTATGCGGCTGCACAGATCAAGAACGCTGTTGACGCTACTATCAAGCTTGGCGGTAAGGGCTACGTTTTCTGGGGCGGAAGAGAAGGCTATGAAACTCTTCTGAACACAAACATGGGTCTGGAGCTTGACAACATGGCAAGACTTATGAAGCTGACTGTTGATTACGCTCGTTCAAAGGGCTACACTGGCGATTTCTACATCGAGCCAAAGCCAAAGGAGCCTACAAAGCATCAGTATGATTTCGATACAGCTACAGTTCTCGGTTTCCTGAGAAAATATGGTCTTGACAAGGACTTCAAAATGAACATTGAGGCTAACCACGCTACACTTGCACAGCACACTTTCCAGCATGAGCTGAGAGTTGCAAGAGATAACGGTGTATTCGGTTCTATCGACGCTAACCAGGGCGACCCACTGCTCGGTTGGGATACAGACCAGTTCCCTACAAACGCTTATGACGCTACACTTTGTATGTACGAAGTTCTCAAGGCAGGCGGCTTCACAAACGGCGGTCTGAACTTTGACGCTAAGGCAAGAAGAGGCTCATACACAATGGAAGACATTTTCCTGAGCTACATTGCAGGTATGGACACATTTGCACTTGGTCTTAAGGCTGCTGCAAAGATCATTGAGGACGGCAGACTTGACAAGTTCGTTGATGACAGATATGCAAGCTGGACAACAGGCATTGGTGCAGACATCATTGCAGGTAAGGCTGACATGGAGAGCCTTGAGAAGTATGCAGTTGAGAAGGGCGAAGTTACTGACTCACTTTCAAGCGGCAGACAGGAATATCTGGAGAGCGTTCTCAATCAGATCATGTTCAATCTTTAAGCAGGGGCGTGCCCCTGCACCCATATCCGCTATCATTCGTGGTAGCGGATTTTTTGTACAAAAAAAGAGCGGCTCTCAGCGAACCGCCCTCTTTGATTATCATTATTTCTCTTTTCTTGAGAGTTCCTGCAACTCCTGTTCATACTGTGAGAAGCCCTCCACAGACTTCATAAGCTCGTCCTCAACGTGTTCTTCATGATTATCCTTAAACACAAACTTCAGGAATACCGGTGTGATTATCGTTGTTGCAACCACCATAATGATGATAGGTGCGAAAACCTCGTCGCCCATAAGTCCAAGCTTCTGTCCTTTAGCCGCTACTATAAGTGCGACCTCGCCTCGTGAGATCATACCCATTGCTATCTGCAAGCTTTCCTGATTTGTATACCTACAAACCTTTGCGCCTAGTCCGCAGCCTATTATCTTTGTGATTATTGCCACAGCAAGGAGCAAAACTGTAAACAGCACCATTTTGCCGCTCATGTTGATACCATTCATTGTAAGACCGATGCTTGCAAAGAACACTGGTGAAAGGAACATATACGAAAGTGTTTCAAATCTGTTTGAGATATACTTTACGTCCTTTTCGCTTGAAATTGCAAGCCCTGCAACAAATGCGCCTGTGATATCTGCTACGCCGAAAAGCTCTGCTACATACGCCATGAGCAGGCAGAAAACGAAGGAAATGATAACGTGACGTCTAAGGTCTTTTTTATCTCTTTTTCTCCACTTTGTGAACACAACATGGTAAACGACTGTACAGCCGATAGCCACTGCAAAGAACGCTACTATCTTAATGAGAACTGTTGCAACGTGAACGCTTGTATCTGCAAGGCTTGTGATAAGGGTCAATGCGATGATACCAAGGATATCGTCTATGATAGCCGCACCGAGAATGGCATTACCTGCTCTTGTAGAAAGCTTGCCAAGCTCTTTCAGAGTTTCTACTGTGATAGAAACTGATGTTGCAGTAAGCACAACGCCTATGAAGAGGTGCTGCAGGAATGGTGAGCAGGCGAGCTTATCGCCCTTGCCTACGCCCATTGCAGCGGCAAGTCCAAGTCCGCCAAACAGTGGTACGATAACGCCAAGAAGAGCGATTATGAATGACGCTTTACCAGTCCTTTTAAGCTCCTTAACGTCTGTTGTAAGTCCTGCGGTGAACATCAGCACGATAACGCCAATTTCTGACAGTTCTGAGATGAACTCAGTTTCTTTTACAACATTAAGAACGGCAGGTCCGAGTATTACGCCCGCCAACAACGCACCGACTACCTGCGGCAGTTTCATTTTCTTTGTTACAAGTCCGAGAATTTTGGTCGAAAGCAGTATAAGTGCAATAAACAATATGTAGCTGTATTCTTCCATGATTTTACTTCCTTTCCACGCCGCCATTATATGACGTTAATGCGTAAAAATAACGATCTACAGCATTTTACTCTCTGCAAATCGTCATTGATTTTCCGTATCTTATTATAGCATTATGCCGCATTATAGTCAACAGACAGCACAATTTGTTCACAAAAAAGAGCAACAAAAAAGAGCCGCAAAAGTCGGCTCTTTTTGTGATTATTTTATCAAAGTTTGTTTATACAGCTTTTTTGCCGTTAGGGAATATCTTATCCTCGCAGATACCTGCCATTTTCTCTATAGCAGGCTGTATATCCAGCCACAGTCCGCAGCCGTCGTCCTGACCGCTTGTTTTCCATGCAAACACGCCGTTCCAGCCATTGTTGTAAGCGTCCTCATAAGCTGAGGTGATGTCGAAATCGCTGTCGCTTGCAACGGCCGGGCATTCGCCTATAACGCAAGGCTTTGTACCGTCAAGGCCAAAGTCTGTTGGAGATTCGCTGAAAGGATATCCCCACATTCCCTGCATCCAGGTGTACCAATGAGTTGAATAGAAGTCAACATAGGCAAGGCTCTTGTCATACTTATCACCGCTCAAAACGTCCTGAAGCGCGCTGTCGGATATTTTGTTGCCCTGCTGGCTGTCGGAGTTATACTTTATCATACCCATGCCCACGGTTACGAGAACGTCTGAATTTGCATGGATAGCTGCGGCTGCCTTTGCATAATACTGCTCCAGATAGAGCCAATCAAGCTTGCCGCACTCTTCATTTTCAACTATCCAGTCAGGCTCGTTACAAAGGTCCACAGACCAGAAATAGTCGCTCTTGCCGTATCTTTGAACGAGAGGAACTATATAGTTATCTACAAACATATCTGTCTTGTCGCTGTCCTGAATGAGCGTTCTCCAAGCCTGATAATTCTGGTTCTGATCCTTGAAGTTATCAAAGGACTGAACTGTTGCCATTATATAGATCTGATACTGCTCTGCAAGATAGAACAGATTGTCAAGATCCTCCCAATGAGCTGTTGTTGCACCGTCAAATGTACCGTCTGCTGAGATAGCCATACCAACGTCGCCGTTGCAGATTATCCAGATCCTTGCGGCATTTACGCCTGAATTGTGAAGCTTCTGGAAATGATCCTGCCAGAACTCAAAATTAAAGCCTCCGCCAAAGTCGTTCCACTTATCCCATGGAGCGTTCACTCCATTGAACCAAAGTTCCTTGTCGCCCACCATGAATTTTGTTCCGTCGATCTTGACTTTCGCTGAGCCGTCGGTCGTTGTTGCATAATCCTTTTCAGGCATTGCAGTTTCCGAAACAACGGCAGAGCTGTTGTTTGATTTGCTTTCAGCCTTTGAGCTTGAGGAATTATCTCCGCAGCCCACGGTCGAAACAAGCATCAGCACTGCAAGTGATGATGCAAGCCACTGTTTAACTTTCATAAAATATACCTTTCCTTTCTTTGGACTAAAGTTTTGAACACATTTGATTATAGCACAATACTGCTTCATTTTCAATAGCAAGATCTGATTTTTTTGCAGATAATATCCTCTAAAATTTTAACATTGTATAATTATATCAGCTCTAATAATCGACACTTTTTCATATAGTGATTAAAAATATGAACATATGAGATTTATACACAAAAAGAATGTACGTTATTTGTTTAATAAGCGTATTCTAATTTGAACAGAGATGTGGTATAATAAAAGGTACTGATGAGGTTAATATTTTATATATGAAAGGACGGGAAAGAATGAAATCAGTATCAAAAAGATACCTGAGCTTTATTTTATCTCTTTTAATGGCAATGACCATATTTATTGGTCTTGACCTTGGGGATATAAATGCGCAGGCATTGTCGGGAGATACTCTCAAAAACGCTGACACGGAAGCCATACTTGAGGATATGGGTCTGGGCTGGAATTTGGGCAACTCTCTTGACGCAACAGGCGGTTCGGGTCTTGACACGGAAACATCGTGGAGCAATCCTAAAACAACTCAGGCTCTTATAGACAAGGTAAAGTCTTTAGGCTTCAACACAGTGAGAGTGCCTGTTTCTTGGGGCAAGCACGTATCGGGTGACAACTACACTATCGACTCTGCATGGCTTGCAAGAGTAAAGGAAGTAGTTGACTACTGCTACAAAAACGATATGTATGTAATTCTCAACATTCATCATGACACAAAGTCTTCTGAAAGCGCTTCGGGAGCAGGATATTATCCAAGGTCTTCTGCATATTCAAGCTCTGAGAAATTTGTTACGAGCGTATGGTCACAGATGGCAGAATATTTCAAGGATTATGACTATCATCTTATATTTGAAACCCTTAACGAGCCTCGGCTTATTGGCACAGGCTATGAGTGGTGGTTCAGCAAGTGGAACATTCCGTCAGAGGTAAAGGACGCTATAGAGTGCATTAACAAACTCAATCAGAAGGCTGTTGACACCATAAGAGACACAGGCTCAAACAACAGGGGCAGACTTATCATGTGTCCTGGTTACGACGCTTCCATAGACGGGGCAACTGTTTCAGGCTTCAAGCTTCCTACAGATATTTCAGGCAACAAAAACCGCATCGCTGTATCAGTTCACGCTTACAGCCCTTACAACTTTGCAATGAATGTTGGTTCAGGCTCGACCTCTACATATACATCTTCTATAAAGAACGAGCTTCAGGACCTTTTCAGCACGCTGAAAAGCAATTTCCGTGACAAGGGTATACCTGTTGTTATCGGCGAGTTTGGCTCAACGGACAAGAACAACACTGCTGAGCGTGTAAAGTGGGCAACAGACTACACTGCGCTTGCAAAGAAGAACAACATTCCATGCGTACTGTGGGACAACAATGCTTTTGCAGTATACAACGGAAACAGCATTGTTCTCAACAGTGAATATCACGGCTACATAAACAGAAAAAACAACACTGTTACAAGCCCTGCAAAGGACGTTATCGAGGCTCTTATGAAGCCTTACGGCAAAAAAGCAGATCTTAACTGCTCTTCAAGCGTTACCATAGTTGCGGGACAGAGCAAGAACATTGGCGCAAGCTCATCAACAAGCGGTGCTGTTCTCACATACAAAAGCACGACTCCGTATATATGCACTGTTGACAAGAACGGAAACGTGACCGCTCTCAAGACAGGCACAGGATATGTTACTGTTACGGCTTCTGCAAATGGTTATAACAGCGTTTCAAAGGACGTTAAGATAGTTGTTTCAAAGAAGAGCCTTAACAACGGACTTATTACGCTTTCAGAAACAAGCTATGTTTATGACGGCACATACAAAAAGCCTGCGGCTACAGTTACGTTTGGCGGCAAGGTGCTTCAGGAAGGCAAGGATTACACTATCTCATACAGAAACAATCTGAACGTTGGCGTTACAACTGTTATTGCGACAGGCATGGGCGACTACACAGGTTACACATCAAAGAACTTCACTATCACAAAGCGTGCAATGGCAGGCGGAACAGTTTCAGTGGCTTCAAGCGTTTCATTCACGGGAAGCAATATTACTCCGTCAGTTACAGTAAAGGTAGCAGGCAGGACGCTTACAAGCGGCACTGACTACACAGTTTCATACTCAAACAACAAGAACGTTGGCACGTCAAACGTTTATGTATACGGCAAGGGCAACTATTCAGGCTCTCTGAGCGCTAAGTTCGACATTGTTCCTGCAAAACAGCAGATACAGAAGCTTGAAACAAAATACAAGGGCTTCTATATTGACTGGGCGCAGAAAGGCTCTGCAACGGGATATGACATTGAGTATTCTGTAAACGCAAACATGAGCAGTGCTGTTTCAAAGCATTTGACAGCAAACAAGCCTGACACACTGACAGTAAGCGGTCTGTCGGGGGACAAGACATATTATGTTCGTGTTCGTTCTTACACAAACGTAAACGGCAAGGTATATTACGGCGCATGGTCTGATGTAAAGAGCATAAAGACAGCTAACAACGACATCGCAAAGGCTACTGTTTCTGGCATTTCCACAAAGGCGTTCACAGGAAAGGCTATTACACAGAACGTAACTGTAAAGGTCGGAAACACTGTTCTTAAAAACGGCACTGACTACACAGTTTCATACTCCAACAACAAAAAAGTTGGCAAGGCTACTGTAAAAATAACAGGCAAGGGCAAGTATGGCGGAGTTATCACAAAGACTTTCAACATAAACCCTGCAAAACAGGAGATACAGAAGCTTACGGCTAAGTCAAAGGCATTCTTTGTGGATTGGGCGCAAAAAGGCTCTGCTACTGGATATGAAATTCAGTATGCTACCAACTCAAAGTTCACTGGTGCAAAGAAAGTGACTATAACAAACAACAAGACAGACAAGACCACTGTTTCAAAGCTTTCTGCCAACAAGAAATATTATGTTCGTGTGAGATCTTACACAACTGTAGGTGGCACAAAGTATTACGGGGCTTGGTCGACTGTTAAGAATGTGACTACTAAGAAATAAGGCTATATTGGTATAATGAAAATACCGACGGCTCGGGTTGAGCGGTCGGTATTTTTTTGCGATATTTTTCAGTTTGTGGGGAAGCTAGGCGGGCGAACGTTGTTCGCCCCTGCATGGGGTCGGGGTTTTATCCGTTGGTGCTTGCCACAAAGAAGTATGTTATGTAGGACAGGACGATAAACGCAGAAGAAAGATAGCTCAGGGTGCTGACTATGGCTTTGCAGGGGGCTTTTTCAGAGCGGTTGCAAAGGTCTGTGAAAAGTCCGATATTTATAAGTCCTATGAGCATACATGGGATTATGTATCTGAAATTCATTGTGCAGATAAAAGGATATTTGATGCAGAAGTTATAATAGTTGCCTAAGATAGTGGCATAGACCACTGTGAGCATGAGTTTTTCGGTAAATCTTGCGTTATCGGTCTTTACAAAAAGCACTATGAGCATTGCGATGAACGCTATGACCGCAAGAACCAAGGCTATCCAGAAAAGTGCATATGGCACGAGCCTTGCGTTTTCAGGGAAGAAAGTTTCGTTTATGCCCTCGCCAAAAATGGAGTTTTTAAGCATTGCTATGGTAGGGTTATACTCTTTATAGCTTTCACCGCCCCACTGCTCAAAGACTATTTTGATCTGTGAGAAGCCGAAGTCTGTAAGGCGGTGTTTGGCTGTAAGGTCGCCTATATACTGGACGTCGGCATTTGAAAGGCTTGGGACATAGTTTGGTTTTACGCCGAAACGCAGGTAGTTTCTCACGCTCCACCAAAGTCCAAGAGGACAGCATATTACACCGAAAAGGCACATTTGACCCAGGCGGTTTGCCATATTCTTACGATTTTGCACAAGCGCCATAAAGAAAAGTACGGCTATGGCAGGGGCGATAAGCCCTACGGATATTTTTGTCATCATGCCAAGACCGATACAGAGGGCGGCTTTGACGATATTCTTTGTGGTCTGTTCTCTATACCATTTCAGCACGCAATATATTGCTCCCACTGTAAAGCACAGCATAAGAGGGTCGTTATTTATTCCCCCTGACATTAGGACAAGGTATGGATACATACAGCACATACCGAACGGGATAGTCAGGGCTTTGCCTTTAAGGTCAAAGAGCCTTAATATCTTATAGACTGTTATCGTTACGGCACAGACATAGAATAGGGTCAAGGCTTGTATAGCCTCGCAAGCCATGTAATACTCTATGCCTACGGAGGCGCAGAATTTCAGCCACACTGCACAGATGATATGGTGGAGAGGCGGGTGATAATACTGCCAAAGGGTGGTAGGGTCGAAATTCGGCAGGGCGTTGTTATTATAGATATACTCTATATAGCCTGCGTGACCGCCCTCGCCGCCGAAATACCACACGTCATTCTGTCTTGTATAGATATCGGACATAAAGACATAGGAATAGCGCAGGACAAAGCCTGCTCCTGCCAAAGCAAGGCAGGTGACACGGTCGTGGAACTTTTTATCGTTATTGAGCAATGCGACATACATAACAAGCACGACGCAAAGTCCTGCAAAGCAGATAAAAGCCGCTTTATATTGGGCATGTACGAAATAATTCACTGCCGCAAGGGTCAAAAAGGTCTTGCCTGCAAAGGTCAAAACTGAGCCTGCGGTATGCTTTCCGCTGTCATCGAGCTGTTTCAAAAACCGTCTGAGGTAGAAAAACTCTATTATCATGAAAACGCCACACACAATGACGCCGTTTAAAAACTTATAGCTATAGCTTCCAAAGCCTGTGAGTGCAAGGCATATGAACGCTGCAACTATATAAGGGTGACGGCTGAGGGTGCGGAAGTTCGCCTCAAGCCGTCTGTCGCTTATGGCTCTTCTGTTCATGTCTTTCCGCAGGGACAGAAGAAGTCCACCTTTCTTTTTGTTCATATTAGTTTCCAGATCTTTCTTCGTGATATTCTTTTTCTGTATTTACGTTCCAAATATCTTTTCTGCTCTTTTTGCCGGTCTTTATAGCTTCGGCTGTTTCCATGGCGGTGAGCATTGAATGGTCCATATTATTATATCTATGCTGACCGTTTCTGCCAACGCAATAGAGGTTCGGGAAAGTATCGAGGAACTTTATCATGGTATCGAAATGCTTATATGTATCAAAATAAGCAGGATATGCTTTCTTGACCTTTTCTCTATGGGAATCGAGGACTTCATTTTCAGAGATAACTCCCATTTTAACAAGCTCAGCGGTTGCGAATTTCACGCAATCCTCCTCGGACATATTCCAGAAATCGTCCCCCTCGGCACAGAAATACTCAAGGCCTATCCAAACTGTATCCTCAGGCTTTTCCACCATATAAGGCGACCAGTTGTTGAATATCTGTATTCTGCCAAGCTTTACGCCCTTATCCTGAACATATATCCAGCAGTCAGGAACGATATTGCCGAGAGTTGTTTTATTTGTTTCATTTTTAAGGTTGAGCTTATTGACAAGCAGACCAACGGTAACAAAATCACGGTATGGCAGACCTTCGGCTATCTTTATGACGGTATCGCAAGGCTTTGTGCCGTCCATGCCGAGGATAAGGTCTTTGACAGGCATTGAGGAGATAAAGATATCACCTGTGAAGGTCTTTTCGCCCTCAGCGGTATCGCAGACAACGGAGGTGACTTTCCTGCCCTCGCACATTATTTTCTTTACCTGACAGCCTGTGAGTATTTTTCCACCAAGCTCTTTTACTTTCTCAGCGGCGGTTTCCCAAAGCTGACCAGGGCCGTATTTTGGATACCAGAACTGCTCGATAAGGGAGGTTTCTACCTCGCCCTTATTCTTTGTGCCGAACACCTTTTTGAACATATCTTTCAAAAGGGCTGTGATAGAAAGACCTTTTACTCGCTGTGAACCCCAATCTGCGGATATCTCGCTTGGGTGTCTGCCCCAAAGCTTTTCGGTATAGCCCTCGAAGAACATTGAATAGAGGACTTTTCCGAAACGGTTTATGTAGAAATTCTCAAGGTTTGTTTCAGGCTTTTTGAACACGCACGCCCAAAGGTAGCTAAAGCCTGCTTTCATGGTGGTGACAAAGCCCATGTTCTTTATGGTTTCGGGCTTCATTGAGATAGGGTAGTCGAAGAAGTGCTTATTGTAATAAATTCTCGACACTCTGTCACGGACGAGCATTACATTATCATCGGTTTCAGGGTCGGGGCCGTTTTCGGCAAGCGGCTTTTCGTGGCCTAGCTTTTTATCGTCATAGGCAGGCTTGCCCTGCAAAGGCATAAGGTCTGCCCACCAATCCATGACCTGCTGATTTTTGGAGAAAAATCTGTGTCCGCCTATATCCATGCGGTTGCCGTTATATCTCACTGTCTGTGATATTCCGCCCATTGCCTGCGAGCCTTCAAGTATGGTCACGTCATAGTCTCCGCCGTTTTTAAGAAGCTCTATTGCCGCAGTCAGACCGGCTGGACCTGCGCCTATAATAATTACCTTTTCCATGTGTTATCCTCTCCTGTTTAGACTTTATTTTTATCAAATATAATAAATTTTCTGCCTGCAAAGTTCCATATGAAAACTATCACTGTGGAAACGAGTTTGCCCACAAGATAATATTTATCCTGCGGGAGAAGTGTGCCGAATATGAGCTTTGAAGCAAGGATATCCTTGAAAAACCATATTATTGCGGCATTTATGCCAAGTCCCACAACGCCCACGGCGGCAAATGCCGCAAACTCTGCAAGGCGGTTTTTTATCTTTGAATTTTTGAATATCCAAAACGTACTCAGGGAATAATTCACCAAAAGTCCTGCCACGAAAGAGATAGTCGCGGCAATGACTGGGTCGAAGCGGCAAAGCTCCACAAGAGCTGTCATAATGCCGTAATCCACCACAAATGCGAATCCGCCCACAAAGACGTATCTGAAAAACTGTATGAATGTATTATCGGTATCGCCCGAAAAAAGCTGTTTTATCTTCATTTTCACGTTCCGTTCCTAATATGCTGACACATATAAATGCGTTCACAGGGGCAAAAAGTTGCACACAGGTGGTTACTGCGGCTCAACTTCTCCCTTTCGCACAAATATACATTCTGCTTTTTGTACACATTGTTAGAAACACATAGTTCACAAAGCATTAATTAATATTATACAACTTTTATGTCGTTTTGTCAAGCAAAATTATGCAAAAAATAAAAAACGGACGGTTTTATCCGTCCTCTGAGGGTGTATGAAAATTTTTGCCGACCGGTCAATGACAAAAAGAGGGCGGCCAAAGGTCGCCCATAAAAGTTTTTTCAGAACCATTACAAATCATATTCTGTTATGAGGTTTTTGTCTTTTATCTTCATACATATATTTATCGGCGATGTGCATTACATCGTCAAACCAGAAGTTTTCCACCGGGGCTACTGCTGCACCGACGCTTACTGAGAGGACATAGGATCTGCCGCTTCGCCTGTTCAGCTCCGCCATTTTATCCTTTATCTCCTCCTTGACCTGCTCGGCAAGGTCTGTATCAACTATAGCAAAAAGAGCAAGCTCATCTCCGCCAAATCTTCCGCAGACTTTATTTTCTATGCTCACGCTGTCGATAGCGTTTGCGGCGGCTCTTATTGCATAGTCGCCTGCCTCGTGTCCGAAATTATCGTTTATATACTTTAATCCGTCAACGTCCACTGAGACCACCAGTGCAAGCTGGTCGTTTCTTCGTGGGAGAGTTTCAAGGGCATTATAAAAGCCAGTACGGTTATAAAGCCCTGTTAGCATATCGTGACGGTACATTTCTTCGATATGCTTTGTCATATACTTCTGATAGGTGACGCTTCGGAAGCTGCCCAGGGCGGTATTTAGGGAATTTACATAGAGTGGTATTTTAAAATACTCGCTGAGCTGAGCCGGAAAATAGAAGCAGGCATAGCCAAGTGGTACGCCGATATGGGCAAGTGCTGAAAATATGAGGGGGACTTTATAGTCCATTATATTCTCTATATCGGGAATGATGTTAGTGCGGTCAAAAGGCTGTGGGATATTTCTATCTTCCACGGCACGGCTCCGCAAAAGTATCATTTTATCGCTAAAAAGCGGTTCTCTATCGCTTATTACACCAGGGGCTTTACGTTCGTCAAAGAAATCGCCGTTCACCACAACAGCCACATCGCCAAAAGCATACTCCTTCAGCAGTGTAGCAAGAGTCTTAGGAGTTTCGCAATTCATGATATTCACTGCAAGCTCATAGAGGACACGCTCCTCGTCCTGATAGCGGTTCATTCTGTCTCGGAGTATTCTGATATACTCCCCTGTATTTATCTGCTCGACTGATGGTTTACATCCGCAGGAATTTTCAACGGACAGATCATAGTCTACTGTATATATCTTTTCGGGCTTTTCACCAGCCAAAGCTTTACTTATAACATCAATGATGGTTTTAGCGGTATCATCATAGCTACAGCCGCTTGTTGTAAGCATAGGAGTGCAAAAATTAGCTTCTTCTGAGCCGTCAAAGCCTGTTACGATAATATCCTCCGGGATCTTATAGCCCCTTCTTTGAAACTCAGCCCCTGCGGCTATAGCCATCATATCGTTTGCACAGATGATTGCTCTTGGGACTTTATTTTTTTCTATCATATCGTCCACTGCTTTCAAAGCAGGAACAGACCAATAGTCACCGTAATAAAAGACATCATTTCTGAATGGGATATCATACTCCTCGAGTAGCTTTCTGAAAACTGCTATACGCTCTTCTGAATTTTCTTCGTCTTTTCTGCCTGCGATAAAGCCTATATCTCTTACACCATGCTGTTCTATCACATGGCGAACCACTTGTTCAAAGCCTTTTGCATAGCCGAATTTGATGCTTATACAATCGTCATGCTCTACGCCAACTGATATGACAGGCTTACCATATTTGGCGGCGTCCATTCTGATTTTTGTCATTACATTCTCAGCATACACACCCTCTTCAAAGGTCACGACGGCATCTGTTATATTATAATCAATAAGATCAAACACAGACTGCTCGCCTTTTTCAGACAGAGTCTTCCAATAAAGGTCTGAGCAGGTGTGATATACAAACAATCTGTAATCGTTTTCAACAGCAAAATTATTAAGAGCCCGTATGATTCTATAGTTACGCTCATCATAGACTTTACACATACAGACCGCAATTATTTTGATGTTACCGATCATACAGCACAGCTCCTTTCCTATAAATTCAAACACAGTGTTATTATAACATGATTTAATGAATAAATCAAGAGAAAATCGGACGATTTTTAAGAAATTAAGACATAGTTTCGCACACTTGATTAAATAATTAAAGAAAAGGAGCAGGCTGTTAATCCAGTCTGCTCACATCGTTCCATGACCTTACACGCTGATAAGACATTTTATGCTGTTGGAGATACTCGTCGGTATTTTCGGGAGGGCTGGCGATATCCTGTGGTTTATCGCTTGTAAAGATATCCTCATAATCGTTAGTTATGACCTTATCGCCCTTTTGGTTATCAAGCAATTTTTGCAGGTTTTCGGTCATTTTATCACGGGTAAGCCCCTCGAAGTCTATACGCTCTTTTCTGCCGTCGAAGGGAAAGTTGGGGAGTTTACGCATGAAATTAAGGTCAGACACAGTTTTTGCGGTGATGACAGCGGCTACTATAAGGTAGGCGAGCATAACGAAAGTATCGCCTGACACGCTGTCGAAAAGTCCGATTTTCAGACCCATATACAGTATCATAACAGCAGGGGAGGCGGCTATCAATTTAACAGTATCCGCCACAAGCAAAGCTCCGCTTGCGGCAAACGCCACATAGTTAAAAAAGGCATTTGAGCTTACATCAAAAAATGCGAACATCGCACTTTCCGCCGCAAAATAATTCGCCCATCCCATCATTCCGTATATTATAGCCGCAGGAATAAGCAACGCAAAGGTAAAAGCTGCAAATCGCCGCTGCCTTTTTATAAGCCTGCGGAAATGCCTGCGAAGAGTTTCGTCAGGCAGTGTTTTATAGTCGGCTCTCAGATCAAACATTTCCATGTTATGTCACCTCCTGAATTTATTATAGCATGGGGGTAGGGGATTGTCAAATGGTTTCTGGGGGTGTTAGCACAAACCATGTAGGGGAGCGGCGCAATTTCTGCTTTGCAGAAATACGACGTCCCATTATTTCTCGCACGTCACCATTTGTGTTTTTTCACAACAACCCCGAATAACCACACAACGCATTTGTAGGGGACGGCGCCCTCGACGTCCCGACCCCTCGACAGCCTTTGTCCCCCTGCATGGCTTGTGAAAAAAATACAAACCTCACTCCTTCGAGCGGGACGCCGAGGGCGTCGTCCCCTACAATCCTGAATTTACAGCAAACTCCAAGCACAGGCGAACAATGTTCGCCCCTACATCTCATTCGGGCAAGTTCCTGCCGCCGCAAAATCGCTCCGCTCTTTGCGTATCTACATTGCGCTTAGGGCTAGAAAGACGGTGCAGATTTAATTCTCCGATATCACTTTCATCTGATATCCTATTTCTATCTGCTTTTGATACTACAATCTGCACCTTGTCGGCTTGCGCCGAATGAGGCTCTGCCTCATACTCCGCTAGGGGCTTTGCCCCTAGACCCCACAATGGGTTTCACCCCTTGACCCTGACCAGGGACGTGTCCCTGGACCTTTTGCTCGCTTCGCTCGGTGTTGGGTACTCTACTTTGTGTGGCACTGTCATTCCTCATTCCTCACTCCTCACTTAACTTCGCTCCTCATTTACCCTCGCCCCTGATTTATTCAAATGTAATCGTTTTATACCTATTGCATTAATTTGTTTTTTGTTGTATAATATATTTGTTAATATATACAGCCATTTGGCAAAATCAAGATATGAAAGGACCTTATTACTATGAAGAAATTCCTTGCGGCGGCTCTTGCTCTTTGCATGACAAGCGCTGCTCTCACAAGCTGCGGTGATTCAAACAGCTCTTCTGCTGCTGACTCAAACTCCGCTGCGGCAAACTCTCAGGCTTCCGATTCAAGTGCGGCTGATGCCGAAAGTGTTTCAGACAAGCTTCTTGCTGAATACCCTGCATCTACGGAAAAGATAGATGTTAAAAATGGTGCTACTGAGAACATGATCGCCAGAAGCGTTATCAACGAGGGCGACACTTCCCGTCTTGCGGCTAAGCTCGACTACGCTCTGCAAAATCCTAAGGAGGTAACAAAGATCTGTTTCATCGGCGACTCTATCACGGCAGGTTCGGGTGCTAACTCCTCAACTAATCAGTATGTAAACCAGTTCAAGAGCTGGTGGGAGGAAAACGTAAGCTTCTATGTTGATGTTACTAATGCCGGTATCGGTGCAACTGACTCATACATAGGTGTTCACAGAGCACAGCGTGACGCTTTGGAGGCTAAGCCTGACATTATCGTTATCGAGTTTATCAATGACGCTGATGATGAATTTTATGAGTCCTGCATGGACAGCCTTGTAAGAATGTGTCTTGAGCAGGACAACAATCCTGCAGTTATGATACTTGAGCCTTCAACTGAGGGGGGTACATCTCCACAGGCTGCACATCTCAAGGTAGCACAGGCTTACAACATTCCTATGATATCTTATCATGACGCTGTTATGCCTGAGATAGAGGCCGGCAACTTCACATGGGCTGACATTTCACCTGACAACGTTCACCCTAATGATGACGGACACGTTATAATGGCTTCACTGCTCACAAAATTCGTTGGCAACATAAAGGACAATATTGACAGCGTTGACAAGGAAGCAAAGGCATTTGACACAAGCACTGTTGCACCGACGGGCGATGTATTCGCTGACGCTACTATCGGAAGCCGTCAGACAGAGGACATTGTAAAGACAACTGACGAGGGAACATTCACAGATGTTACAACATTCCAGAAGTTCACAGACGGTTGGGGAACGACAACAGGCGGCACTATCAAGTTTGAAATAACTGCAAAGAACATTGGTATGATATACTACATGACAGTTGACGGCAAGTCCGGCGTGGCTGCTGTAAAGGTCGATGGCGAGGACGTTGCGACTATCAACGCTGACTTCACAAGCGGCTGGGGCAACTACGCTAAGGCACAGCAGATATACTCATCTGACGAGGTGGCTACTCACACTGTTGAGGTAACTGTCGTTGATGACTCAAAGCCTAACTTCCAGATACTTAACTGGCTTATTTCATAATATGTGAAACTAATAGCCGCAAGGCATAAAAAAGTGCTGATACGTTTTGTCCGTATCGGCACTTTTTGTTGGCATATTATCTTTTAACGTCCATTCGCCTGCAAGCTACTGCGAAAAATACTGCCAGCTCTGCAACGGCAAGCAGACCCAGAGTTCTGCGGTATACGATGCTTTCAGCAAAATTTCCTGCATACAGCTCAGAAAAAAGTTTTATGAAAAGTGCGGTGTACGCCGCCGCTGTAAGTATAGCGACAGACCTGTTAAAACGCTTTATCACCACGCTCAAAAGCAGTGCGGACAAAAATATTATGGCAAAAAACATCATTGCCGAAACAAAGCTGCCAAGCCGTGAGCCGCTGAAAAATATATCGAATATCTGTGATCTTTGTTCAAGAAGTTCATATTCGACAGAGCCTGCGGAGCTGCCGCACATAAGCTCTATGACACGCAGCCACAGGAGATAGCCGCCTGAAACGAATACCGACATTGTTATCATACTAAGGAGCACACAGCCTATGCCGCATTTTCTTGGGATATTTTGTGCACAGGTTATCTGAATAGTGTTCGTGCAGACCACATATGCACACACTGCGGTGACGACGCAAGAGGCTATCAGCAGCAAGGGCAGCACAAAATCGCAGGCTATTGCCATATCGCCGCTACCGCATAAAAATGCAGATACTGTGATGACGCCGTAGAGGCAAAGCATAAAGGCATATATCACAAGGCAGTAATATCTCTGGATCGTCTTGAAAAGTGTGAGTGTTTTGATCTTTCGCATTTTATTTCACACCCCTTTGTCTTTTGATAGGCTTTCTGTGCCAAAAAAGGTAAGCTGTCAATGCGGCGATGATCGTAAGTGCCGCATAGGTAACGGAAAAGGCTATCGGTGCAACATCGGGAACGATATTTTCAAAGAACTCATAGCTCAGCAAAGGACTTCTCAAAGCCTTTGTGAAGATACCGCCGCCGATATTCAGTGCCGCAAGGATAACTATAACGCCGCAGTTGATGAGTTTGCCTGTGCGTTCAAGTCGGCTCATTATAATGAAAAATGCCGAGCCGCTGAAAAATATGAGAAAAGTTCTCACAAACAGCATCGAATAGATATAAGCTGCACTTTTGCTGAATGACAGCGATAAAAGAGAATAATTTTGCAGTATCTCTGCGTGTGTATAGTCCACTGCCACGCCGTCAAGGCGTATAACAGTTCCTTTCAGCTTATCTGCAAAAATAAAGCTCTCTATGCTGTGTGCGGCAACAACTATAAATGCTGTGACAAAAGCACAGATAAGTATTGCAGCAAAGGACGTTTTTCTTGACACACCACAGCAGACTGAAAGTGAGAATATCTCTTTTACCGTAAAAAACGCCGCCGCAAATGCTGCCGCCCCCGTAAGCAATTCATAATATTCCGACACACCCTCCACGCTCAAAGCCTTTGCCGCAAGCAGCACAAGGAAAAACACAAGCACGGCTGCAAGGGGAAGGAGAGTTCTTACAACAGTAGTTTTACAGAGTTTCAGCTCATTCATTGTTCCCCCTCCTCACCTGTCAGATTTATGAACACCTGCTGTAGGTCGGGTCTTGAGATCTCAAGACCTTCGGGGACATTTTCGGGCGTGCCCTTTAGATACGCCGAGCTTATTGTTCCGATGTTTTTCATGCAAAGCACCTCTTTATTCTGACAATAGGCAGAAACTAAACTCTTTGCACCTGTGACGGAATAGCCATCCGTCAAAATATCCTCCGTTTTGCCTGCCGCAAGCACCTTGCCCTTATCTATTATTATGACATTCTCCACAAGGTTCTCGCACTCTTCGATAAGGTGGGTGGATATTACCACGCCGCACTGAGTTTCGGCAAAGCGTTCTACCAGCAGGCGGTAAAAAAGGTCACGGTGGTTTGCATCAAGCCCAAGAACAGGCTCGTCAAAGAAGAGAAAGTCTGCACCGCTCACCAAGGTGAGAATGAGCTTTGAAACTGTCAGATAGCCTGTTGACAGTGCAGAAAGGCGTTTTTTCGGGTCAAGCTTGAACTTTTCGGCAAGAGAATAGGCATAGTCCTTATCAAAACCGCCGTAAAAATCAGCCGTGATATTCACCGCCTGCTTAAAGGTCAGACCTGCCGGCATTGTGACGCTCTCGCTCATTGCGTATATACGATTCAGTGCTTTATCATTTTCCAAAAGGTCTTCGCCGTCAAGAGTACACCTGCCCGAGGTGGCAAAAACACGGTTCGTTATGATATTCATAAGAGTGGATTTGCCTGCGCCGTTTCTGCCGAGGAGTCCGTATATCCTGCCGCTTTCTATTTCGGCTGAAACGTTATCCAAGGCTATATTTTTGCCGTATTTTTTGGTGACGTTATCTATTTTTATTACGCTCATTTGTCAAATCCCCTTTCGATCATTGCGATTATCTCATTTTTTGATATGCCGAGCTTTTTGGCTTCTGCGCACATTTTGTCAACGTAGATCTGCTGAAAATCCTGCTGTCTTTCTGCTTTGAGTTTTTCCACTGCACCCACGCTAACAAACATTCCCAAACCTCTTTTTTTGAATATTACCCCTTTATCCACGAGCATATTTATGCCTTTCAAGGCTGTGGCGGGGTTTACTTTATACTCCACTGATATTTCTGTTGTGGACGGTATCTGCTCTCCCTCAGGTATCGTTCCGCTTATTATCATATCCGACAGCCACTCGCACAGCTGAACATATATAGGCTTTTCGCTCTCCAGTCTGAGTTCCATATCATTTCCCCCTTTCGGTTTCGATTTTTGCTGTCTTTTTTCTTTTATTCTCACAAGTTTATTAGTTAGTTACTCATGCAACTAACCATACAACAAATAGCGGCATTTGTCAAGCTTTTTGGCAAAAGATTTTTCAAGACAGGCAAGATACACAATTTTATACTGCGTCTTTTATGCAATATAAATGTTATAATATTTTATGAATATACAAAATATTTAGTGAAAACTAAGCAGCCAGCTTAACAAAAACGAAAATAGATATGATATAATAAATATGCTGAAAGAAACAAACACAGCGATAACTTATTGATCCCCTTAATAAGACTTCTCCCGACAGGTTTTCCGACTGTCGGGAGTTTTTTTGAGAAAAAAATCGGCAGCAGGCACATGATAGCGTCTGCTGCCGATAGTTTTATATTGTTTTAAGCATTAAAGCAATTATCCAAGAACAACAACGATGTTTGTCTGCTCTGTCATCTTGCACTCGCACACGAAGTTGCCTTCAACTGCTTCGCCGTTGACTGTCATAGACTTTACGCCGCTCTGAACGTGGTCTGGGTTCTGGATATCGATAGAAAGGTGCTTGCCACGGAAATTCTTTTCGATCTTGAAGCCGTCCCATGTGTGTGGGATAGATGGGCTTATTACAAGTCCCTCTGCGTTTGGACGCATACCGCAGATACCCTCTACGCAGCCTACCATTACTGTTGAGCCTGTACCTGTCAGCCAATGAACGTGTGAACGTCCTGCATATGGTGAACGTGTTGACTCTGTAAACTGACCGTGAACGTATGGCTCAAGTATTCTTACTTCTGCCTTATCGTTCATGTTAGCAGGTGAGGACTCGAGGAAGTACTCGAATGCTCTGTCACCGTGACCGAGAAGTGACTCTGCAAGGATAGCCCAGCCCTGTGTCTGTGAGAAGATACCACCGTTCTCCTTTGTATCAGGGTTAAAGATGTGCATGAGAGCACCGTCAAAGTAATGATCTACATAAGGTGGCTCCATGATCTTTACGCCAAATGGAGTATTGAGTATCTCGTGTACCTTTTCCATAGCAGTTTCAGCCTGCTTCTCAGATGCGAAGCCTGAGATAACTGACCAAGACTGTGGGTTGAGCCACATTGAAGCCTCTGGATCCTTCTTAGCGCCAACGATCTCGCCGTTCTCTCTGTAGCCTCTGATAAATCTATCCTCGTCCCAGCAAGCTTCAAGGCTCTTGCCGAGTTCAGGCTGTACCTTATCGATATATGAAGCGTACTCATTATCGCCTCTGTCAAGTGCATAGCCCTTGATGATGCTCATTGCATAGTAGAGCTGGAATGCAACGAATGTTGACTCACCCTTCTTGCCAAGTCTGAGGCAGTCGTTCCAGTCAGCATAAAGACCTGCTGGCATTGTATGAGCACCAAGTCTTTCCATTGAGAAGTTGATAGCTCTCTTAAGATGCTCGTAAACTGTATCCTCGCCGCCGTTTGCGTATACGATAACCTCATCGAGGAACGCCTTGTTTCCGCTCTCACCGATATACTTATTAACTGTTGGGAAGAGCCAGAGAGCATCGTCTGCTCTATAGCATGGGTGACCTGTTTCCTTAGCGTAGATAGAGTTCTCGTCGTTCTCGTCCGGGCAAGTTTCGTGGCCTGCCTTGTGGTCGAACTTAACAAGTGGAAGTCCGCCGCCGTTATCTACCTGTG
Source organism: Ruminococcus sp. N15.MGS-57 (assembly GCF_000980385.1). NCBI lineage: Bacteria > Bacillati > Bacillota > Clostridia > Eubacteriales > Oscillospiraceae > Ruminococcus > Ruminococcus sp. N15.MGS-57. Next base: position 70,346 of record NZ_LARF01000001.1, on the reverse strand, counting down.
CAGAGATCATAAATCTGATCTTTTCAGCAGCAAGCTCAGGATTGATATGGATAATACCCTGGATATCCTGAACTGTATCTCTATAGCCATAGCCGTTTCTCAGACCGCAATAGATGAATGATGCAGCTCTTGACCAGATAAATGTGATAAAACACTGATAAGCGTTCCATACGTTTACCATGTTATTGAACTCGTCAGAAGGAGTTTCGATCTGGAAGTTATTGAGCTGACCATGCCAGTAAGCGATAAGCTCCTTTACCTCAGCGTCTACCTTGCCAGGCTCGTTATATGCAGCGAGTATCTCGTCTGCTACCTTTGGATTCTTCTGACCAACAACATAGATTATCTCCTTTGTTTCGCCAGGAGCAAGGATAATGTCAGACTGAAGAGCGCCACAAGCGTTTGAGTTATAGTTGAGCTTGTTATCGCAGAAGCCTCTTTCAACTGCAACAGGGTTGCCGTATGTTCTGTAAGAGCCGATAAAGCTGTCCAGGTTACCGTTATAAGCGGAAACAGGAGCGCCAACTACGCCGAAAAATCTTTCTCTCCAGTTAGAGCCGTTCTCGTCCTTACCGCTGTTCTCATTGATATGCTGAACGATCTTATTGCCTTCAAAGCTTGTTCTTGTGATGAACAGTGTATACTGGAGGTTTACCTGATCCTGCTCGTAGTTGTTCTCATTTGTGAACTCTACAAAGCCGAATGTTGAAAGGTTTCTGTATCTGTCAGAGTTATTTGTGATCTTAGTTCTCCATACCTCATATGTTTTGTTCAGAGGAACATAATATGTAAGCTCGGAGTGGATATCTGCATAGTCAGACTTGATAGTTGTATAAGCTGTACCATGGTGGCACTCTGTCTTATACTGATCAAGAGGCTTGCCTACAGGCTGCCATGTGCATGACCAATAATCCTTGGCGTCGTTATCTCTGATGTAGATATATCTGCCAGGAAGACCGATATTTGAGTTGAAACGGTAACGGATTATTCTTCCGTTAGCACCGCTCTTTACAAAGCTGTATCCGCCGCCGTTGTTGGATACGATAGCACCGTACTCTGGTGAGCCGAGATAGTTAGCCCAAGGTGCAGGTGTGTCAGGTCTTGTGATGACGTATTCCTTGTGTTCAAGGTCAAAATAACCATACTGCATATTTTTTATACGCTCCTTTTCAATATTTTAAAGTTGTAAACGTTTCACCAAAATGGCGTAAACGTTTCCCTCATAGATCCCGTCATTATTCATAACGCTTATATTATTTTAGCATACTTCCGATAGCTTTACAAGGGGGTAAAGCCAAAAAAATGGGCGTATTTTCAAAAAACTTTTTCGGGATTGTAGACTTTTGAAACTTAAACGATTGAAAATCGTCATGCTTTTTGTCATTGTCCAAAAGGCACTAATAACTGATATTTATTTGTATATATTGGATATTGACAGTGGTGCCGAAAATATGGTATATTGTGTATATAATAAATTATAGGAGGTAGATACTATGGCAAAGATATGTAACAGCAAGCCTGTTAAAATCGTGCTAATAGTTGCAATTGTAATACTGGCTATAGTATTTGGTTTTGTGTTTTATCAAAAAATGTCTGATGAACAGCAAGAAAAGGAAGCTAACGCCGATGACGATGTTTCTTATGACGTGCCTGACGCTTCGGACATAAAGGTCAAAGAAGGTCGATACTACCTTAACGGTGACACAAACAGCTATTATTTTGAGATCACCGCAGGCAATCACATACAGCTCCACTGCGATGATATGTATGCTCTTTTTGAAAAGTGGAATCCCGGCAAGGATGACATTATCAAAGAGGATGTTGCTTATTGGACAGGCGAAAAAGAGTATAAAATAGTTGTGACTGAAATTGGCACAGTTATATTGGCGGTAGAATGGGAATATGACGACAACAGCAATCTGACCGGACTTACAAGCGGTCCTTGCTGGCTTGATGAAAACACTCTCGGCAAGTGGGGTCAGGAGGGCGACTTCAAATATGTAGACAGCAGTGAATATGCTGACAGTTCACCCGACAGCACTGAAATTTCGGCATATTATATTTATCACTGGTATGGAGAAGAACCATATGAGATAACAGACAAGGACACTATCGACAAGATAACTGCGTGGATAGAGAACGCTAAATCGGTATGCAAGGATTATCCTTACATTGACGGCTTAGAATACGGCGGTGCAGACGCTTATGGAATCTCTCTCGAAAAGGATGAATCAAGTGATGCGTATGAGAGCATTTGTGTTATTGATGTTTCACAGTATTCGTGGGACACCTCAGGCGGTATGCACTCTGAAAGTAAAATATGCAATTTTAGCATAAAAGATGATACAGGCGAATTTCAGGATTACAATTTGCCAAAGGAAATGATAGATGAGATAATGCCCCTTATAACAAGACCTAATGTTGAATAGCATACAACACATACAAAACCGGCGTGTATCACGAAGATACACGCCGGTCGTTTCTATTATGTTTTTATGATACTTTGAGCCATGCGCAGGCAAAATCAAGAGCTTCATAGAGGCTTGATTTTTCTGCCACCTTAACTATCTGCTTATTCGGAGGCAGTGTGCTGTCTGTTGCAAATTTTCTTATTCTTACCTTATTTGCAACGTCGATACCGCCGACCTTTTCTGTAGAAAGTATTTCTATCATGACTACGAACTCGTCATACATATTTCCAAAATAGATATTATTACCTTTTCTCACCAGTGGAACGCCCTTATAGGTGAAAAAAGCTTTCTTTTCTTCTGCCATTTATCTCTCCGCCTTTCTCATAATATATTTCTCTTTTTGTTTACTATTTTATTATACCATACTTTTCACATAATTAAAAGAGCTTTTGACAACTTTTTTGCGCAGGTTTTCAGCCTTGCTTTATGTGGGATACATATTGTATCACATATTCTTTGCGAAAGCTGTCGAAACAAGACCGTAGGGGCGAACGCTGTTCGCCCGTCAGATCATATGCTTAGCATGGGATATGCGTTTTAATAGTTATCGTCCACAGCCTCGCCTTTAAGAAGTCTGTCCATATTTGCAACGAACGTATCTACCCAAGTTGACTGTATTCTGAATGAGGTTTGACCATTTAGCTTGACTACAGAACGTCTTGAAGAATCCTTATAAATCTCCATAACGTCCTTTTTGCCGTCCTTGCGGTCGAATGTTATAGTCAGATAGCTTTCGCCCTCAGGGTCTGTGAAGTAAATCTCATTTGTCGGGCAACCCATAAGATACTGATAGAAGGTCTTAAAGTTGTCAACGTCAAGTTCCTTGCCGTCTGTTGTGACCTTTGTTACCTGTGCGGTAGTTTTGCCGTCAGAATCTGTATCAGCACTTGTGCCTGAGCTTTCCACCTCATAAACGGTCTTTTTACCATTATAGACTACCTCAACGTTCTTAAGGTCAACAAGGTAGTTTGAAGTCATAAGGCTTGTGATAACGTCCTCTGCTTTGATCGTTGCCCATGGAAGGTTATCGGCTGAAACGAGGTATATAGCGTCAACGCCCTTTACGCCCTCAAAGTAGCAATAATATGCAGACACTGTATCTGTTGTTTCACTGCTGTCGCCTGCGGTAGCATAGACAGGGTCGCCTATTTTAAGGGTATAGTCATAGCCGTCTCCCGAGAGTCTTACTGTTGCGAACGGGTCGGAAAGTCCATGCTCCTTCATTGCAGTTTCATCAGGTGCGATGACCTCACAGCTCTGTGCTGTAAGTCCCCACATACCATGGGTAGTTGCTGAAGAATTTGTGATGTTCAGGTATGAGAAGATAGGCTCTGTCATTACCTGACCTGAAAGTCCCTCTATCTCGTTCGGGTTATTTTCAAACGCCATTTCATAGTCCAGATCTTTTCTTGTAACTGTTTCCTTGCCATAGTCAGGCCAATCGTCGTCAGCCGGCTTTGTGAGCAAAGTAAGGTTCGCATATGCGGTCACTGGATCTGTATAGTATGAAAGCTTTGTTCCCATTACCATATAGACGGTCTTTTCATCGTCAAGGCTCACATATCTGTATCTTTCGTTGCTTGGTGAAACAGAGCCTACATGAAGGGTAGTGGCAGTGCCGTCGCTGTATTCAACTGTGAGATCTGCTGTGGGCTTATCAAGACCGTATTTTGACATATCCTCAACGTTTTCTTCAACGAGCTTTTTCGCCTTGAAGCCGTCAAGATTCGATATCATGGAAGCTTCTGCGTTGGCATTTGCATTGAGAGTGCCAAGCTCAGGTATGCTCCATGTGGATTTACCTGACTCGGACTTATTAACGGAATACTCGCCATGTTCGTTTGAAACCTTTACGCTTGTTATATCGTCGCTTGACTTTGTAAGGATAACAACGCTCTCGTCCTGACTTGAAACTGCCGCTGTTGACGATGAGCTGGAGTCTGCGTCTGATTTGCCTGAGGTGGAGTTGAGAAACGCCATTACTCCCACCAGACAAGCGGCTGTGACTCCGCAGATAATGATACCCTGCAATTTACCATTCATTTGTGATTACCTCTGTGTTTTACTTATTCTTTCTTCTTGCCCAGATAACGATACCCACTATAAGAACTACAACAGGTACGCCAAGGCAGAATGTCCATTTAAGAACTGTTTTCTGCTGCTGAGTGATATCGAAAACATTGCCTGTGATAGTTTTTGGTGTGATAGTGATACCTGCGGTCTTTCCAGTAAGGCCGTTTATAACGCTTATGAAATACTCGCTGTTCTGATACTGTGAATACTGCAAGTAGGTATCAGACAGCATACCCTCTGAACCTACTGCGATAACATTGCTATAGAGAGTTTTGTTATCGTCTGTAAATTTTGCCTTTGAGCCGACAGCCATATAATTCTGCTGACCCTTTACCAGAGCATCGCCTATATTCACCTGACCTGTGGTCTGTGATATATCAACATTTGCGGTATAGGCAGAATCTGAGGACTTGAGGTAAGCGTCTGTAGACACCATATCCTGCTCGTCAAAGAGTGTGTTTACAGGACGGCAGAGTGCTGAAAGGATAGCTGGGTTCTCTGTAGAAACGTCCTGTGTGAAGTTATCGGACACATCTGACGCAACTGTTACGCAAGGTGAGTTATAATACTTGCCTGAGTCGCTTTCGCAGATAACGCCCTTGCCGACAGAAAGTCCATACTCTGACAGGAACTCATCAAGATTCGGGGTGTCCTCCTGACCGTAAGAAGCGATATAGAGGAGCTGTTTGCCAAGATTTCCGTCATTATTGAGGAAGTCGCTGACCTTTTTGATATCCTCCTCCAGATAGTCAGTCTTAGGAGCAGGGATAACCACAACGTCTGTATCGGCAGGGATATCCTCGGAGGTTATATCCACCGTGTTCACGTTATAGCCGTTAGCTGTAAGAAGCGTCTGGAAATATGTGAGCTGTGTAAGCTCGCTTCTGCCTGTGAGGACAGTAACATAGACAGGGTTAGGGTCTGTTACTGTCATAAGTGCAGAAGTGAAAGCCTGCTCTGCGTTTGAGGACTCAACATAGCTGCCGTAATAGGACAGGAATGAAAGGTCGCCGCCTGCCTGCTGGGCAAGGGTATCTATGCTGTAGCCTGATTGTGACAGCTTCTGCTCGAACTCGTCTGTGAATGTAAGGAGGTCGAGCATACCAAGTTTTCTTGTTCGGCTTATCTCTTTGCCGTCAACCTTTGTTTTTGTTTCAAATATCATATCGAACTGGCTGATAGTATCGGTATACTCCTTAACTATCTCAGGGTGTGAGTCGATATCAACGAAACGATATGTGATATGGTGATTGAGCTTACAATAGTTTTTCAAAAGCTCAACAGCCTGCTTATTATAAGAGCTGTAATTTGTATAAGTATTCTCGTCTGCGAAGATAGTTACCTGAACGTCAACGTTCACTTTCTTTACATAATCCTCTGTATCGTTTGAAACTGAATATATCTTATTTGTAGTCAGGTCGATAGTGATAGGATATCTGTCAAAAAGCATTGTTGTGACAACGTTCACTAGGACAAGCAGAGCGACAAAAACGCAGGTGAACACTGTTGCCATTGTTCCATGCTTGAGCTTTTTGGCATTGAACTTTTTGCCGTCCTTTGTCTTTTTCTCTTTTTTATCTTTCTTTTTGTCTTTATCTTTTTTATCCTTTTCTGTATCCTTTGGAGCGGTCTTTGCTGCCTTTTCGTCTGCTACAACGTCTTTAAGCAGGTCTGCTCCTGATACAGAGATCTTTTCGTTATTATTCTCTTCCATTTAAACAGCCCTCCTTTAGCCCCAGCGGCGTTTTTCAAGCACTCTCACCGTGAGGAAAAGAAATGCCACTATTGCACTCAGAAAGAACACAACGTTAGAAAAATCAAAAAGTCCATAGGTGAATGAATAATATCTCTCGCCGAATGACACCTTTTCGCACACTGTTGTGAGCCATTCAAAAGGCAGAAGATTGCCTATAGTTGACAGGAACGACACGAAGATAAGTGCGATAAAGCTTATTACTGCGGCAACTATCTGGTTTTCTGTGAAAGATGAGCAGAAGATACCGATAGCGATATAAGCGCCGCCAACAAGTGCCAGAGCGACGATATTGCCCACAACGACGTTCCAGTCAGGCGTACCGAAAGCGGATACGACAACTGCAAAAACGCCTGTGATAGCGATAGCTATGATATAGATAAGGAAAGCGGCAAGGAATTTACCTACAACTATGCTGCCAAGACCCACAGGGGCGGTGAGCAGACACTGGTCTGTTTTTGTTCGCTTTTCCTCGGATATGGTCCTCATGGTGAGGACAGGTATAAGCACTATTATGATTATAAGAAGCGCACTGAAAACGGAATCAAGTCTTGTATAGCCGCTTTCAAGGCTGTAGTTTGCAAACATTACGCCTGAATAGGCATAGAATGCCGCAAGGAATATATAACCGATAGGTGAGGTAAAATAGCTTCTTACCTCTCGTCTGAATATTGCGCCCATTAGTCATTTTCCTCCTTATCGGAAGTATTTTCAAGGGCAGGCAAAGCCTCGCCCATTGTGAGCTTGAGGAATATATCTTCAAGTGAAAGCTCAGAGGTCTTAAGTTCAAGCATATACCAGCCGTTTTTAACAACTGTTTCAAAGACGTCACGTCTGATATCCACGCCCTCTTTTGCCTCTATTCTTATATCGTTCACGCCGTCTTTATGGCTTGCGTCGCAGATGACTTTTTCAACGCCCTTTATGCCCTGCATTGCTCTGACGATCTTATCCTTATCGCCCTGTATCTTTGCAGTGAGCTTATGCTCGCCTGAGAGCTTCTGTGAGAGGTGTTCCTCTGTATCGTTTGCGACGACCTTGCCCTCGTTGATAACTATTATCTTATCGCAGACAGCCTGCACCTCAGAGAGGATATGGGAAGAAAGGATAACGGTATGATTTTTGCCGAGCTTTCTTATAAGAGTTCTTATCTCGATTATCTGCTTAGGGTCAAGACCTACTGTAGGCTCGTCCAAGATAAGAACCTTTGGGTTGCCGATAAGAGCCTGAGCAAGACCTACTCTCTGTCTATAACCTTTTGACAGGTTCTTGATTATTCTGTTATAAACATGGTCTATCTTTACAAGTCCACATATATCTTTAAGATGTGACACCTTTGGAAGCTTACACTTTTTAAGGTCATAGACAAAATAGAGATATTCTTTTACGGTCATATCCATATAAAGAGGCGGAAGCTCAGGGAGATAGCCTATCTGCTTTTTAGCCTTGATAGGGTCTTCAAGGATATCTACGCCGTCTATAAGGGCTTTGCCGTCTGTACAGGATATGTAGCCTGTAAGGATATTCATGGTGGTGGATTTTCCCGCTCCGTTAGGACCGAGGAAGCCGAGAACTTCGCCGTCCTCCGCTTTAAAAGAGATATTATCGACAGCTTTTTTGTCGCCGTATCTCTTGGTAAGGTTTATAACCTCTATCATTTTATTTCCTCCTCTTAGGAAAAGCATTCATAAGTCTTTACAATTTTATAATACTTATGTGACAGGGGAGTGATAGCTGTACGAAATACAGAGCATTTTAAGTAAATTTAAAGTAGCAAATACTCAAAATGCTCCGCTGTTGAATTATTTATCTGTCTAAAAGCGATGTATCTATGTAATTTGTAGGGGAGCGGTGCAATTTCTGCTTTGCAGAGATCCGACAGCCCACTTGTTTGGAAATTATTTCGCCCCTACACACGTTCAACATTTTCGTAGTTTTTATTATGACAGCTTCTCAATGCCCTTTCTTATTCTTGCAAGAGTATCTTCCTTGCCGATGAGATATGATATCTCAACACCGCCGCCCGGAGTGAACGCCTTACCTGAAACTGCAACTCTAAGAGGCCACAGAACGATACCGTTCTTTACGCCAAGCTTGCCGATAAGGTCAAAGAGTGCGTCATGGATATTTTCCTCTGTCCAGTCCTCAACGCCCTCGAGAACAGGGAGAACTTCTTTAAGAGATTCAAGAGAATTTTCAGGGTTCGTTTTCATCTTCTTATGTGTATAGAGAGCTATATCATACTCGGGGAGAGCGTCGATAAAGTCTACCATTTCAGGTATCTCTGTGAAAAGCTCTGTTCTTGCCTGCAAGAGCTTTGCGATCTCGTTAAGGTCAACGTCCTCTCTATGAACTGACTGCTTGATATAAGGGATAGCATACTCAGCGAACTTCTCAGGGGTCATAGCCTTTATATACTTGCCGTTGATAGCTTTAAGCTTAGCAGGATCGAAGATAGCAGGGGACTTAGAAAGTCCGTGGATATCGAACTCCTTAACAAGCTCTTCAAGTGAGAATATCTCGTTCTCGCCCTTTGGCGCCCAGCCAAGCAGAGCGATATAGTTTATAACGGCTTCTTTAAGGTAGCCCTTTTTCATAAGATCCTCATAGGAAGCGTCACCGTCTCTCTTTGAAAGCTTATGCTGCTTATCTTTCATGATATGCTCAACATGGATATAGGTTGGTATCTCCCAGCCGAAAGCCTTATAGAGCAGGTTATACTTAGGTGCAGAAGCAAGGTACTCGTTACCTCTAACAACGTGGGTGATACCCATAAGGTGGTCGTCAACGACGTTTGCAAAGTTATAGGTAGGCATACCGTCTGTCTTTATAAGTATCTGGTCGTCGAGGGTAGAGCAGTCAACAGTGATATCGCCGTAAAGCTCGTCATGGAAAGTAACTTCGCCCTCTGTAGGTATTTTCTGTCTGATAACATAAGGAACACCTGCGTCAAGCTTTTCCTTTATCTCTTCAGGTGAGAGGTTGCGGCAATGTCTGTCATACATTGGAGCGATACCGCTTGCTTCCTGAATGGCTCTTACTTCCTCAAGTCTTTCCTTGTCGCAGAAGCAATAATAAGCCTCGCCCTTTTCAACAAGCTCCTCGGCATATTTCTTGAACATACCCATTCTCTGTGACTGGATATAAGGGCCTACAGGTCCGCCGATATCAGGACCTTCGTCCCAGTTGAGACCAACGTCCTTAAGTGTCTTATAGATGACCTCAACAGCACCGTCAACGTAACGTTCCTGGTCTGTATCCTCGATACGGAGAATAAAGTCTCCTCCGTTCTGCTTTGCAATAAGATAGGTAAAGAGTGCTGTTCTCAGGTTACCTATGTGCATATAACCTGTTGGTGAAGGTGCAAATCTTGTTCTTACCTTGTTCATTTATATCTTCCTTTCAAAATTAGAGTCTTATTTCATATCCTGCTCATCAAATGCAATTTTTACATATTTCGCAGGATTATTTGCAATATACTGCCTTATTTCTGCGTGTTGCTTTCTGTTTTTGATTATCGTATCATAAAAAGATTTTTGCCATATGGAATAACCTAGTTCTTTTGTGACAGCCTCTTTGAAATGTTTTATGACCCTTGAAAGTGTCGGTGTTTCACTTGTAGGGGCGAACAGTGTTCGCCCGTTTTTCGGCTGTTTTTCAATTTTGATTATAATATGCACATGGTCAGGCATGATACAAGACATCTCTACAAAAACGTCGGGATAGTGCTCAGATATCTCTGTGAGTTTTCTCTTTACAAGTTTTCCTGTAACAGAAAGTTTTGGGTGCAGAATTTCATTTGCAGTCAGCGGGCGAACACTGTTCGCCCCTACATTCTCCCACAGGACTTGGTATTTTTCAGTAACACATATCGTCACAAAATACAAGCCGTTCGCAGAATAATCATAACCCTCAAGACGTATTTTCTTTCGTCTTGGCAAATCTTCACTTGTCATATTTTATTTTCCTCAAAATATCTGACCGCCTGCTCTTTGTTTTTTGCTATCTCCTCACGGAGGCTGTCAAAGCTGTCAAACATTTTTTCGGGGCGGAGAAATTCATGCAGTTCAAGTTTTAGCTTTCTGCCGTAAAGATCCCCATGATAATCCATGATGAAGGTTTCTGCAAGGGGAGCTGTTTCAACATGGACGGTAGGCTTTACGCCTATATTTGTCACGCCTGCATACTTATTTCCGTCTATTTCAACAGCGGAGCAATAAACGCCGAATTTCGGCATTACCCTGCCCTTTGGTATCTGCTGATTTATCGTGGGGAAATCCCACGTTCTGCCACGTTGAAAGCCGTGTTCCACTTCAAGGCAGAATCCAAAATGATAACCCAGCATTTCATTTGCTTTGGCTATCTCGCCCTCACGGACGCATCTTCTTATCTCAGTGGAACTTATGACCTCACCGCCCATGAGCAGTGGACTTACTATTTCCACATCTATATCATATTTTTCACCGAGCCTTTTAAGGTCAACAGCCTTGCCCTGTGCGCCTTTGCCGAATGTAAAATCGTTTCCGCACACTGCGCCGCTGCAATTGAGCCTTTCTTTCAGCACCTTTTTCACAAAATCCTCCGGTGACATTCCTTTGAACTCTGCAAAATCAGGTGAGAAAAGCACTTCGACCCCAAGCTCTGCCATTTTTTTATGCTTTTCCTCGTCGCTCATAAGCATTTCTATCCTGCCGTCATGACCTTTTGAGGTCACTGTGTCGGTCTTGAAACAGAAAACTGCCGAATGTCCGTCAAAGCTCTGAGCCTTTTTCACAGCCGTTGTTATTATGAGCTGATGTCCTCTGTGGACTCCATCAAAAAGTCCAAGAGCGCAAACTGTCCTTTTTTCGGGGATAAACCCGCTGTTTGTTATATCCGTCAAAATATCCCTCCGAATAAAACAAATTATCAGAAATTTTTGAAGCTTCTGAAGCTGCCCTCATGAAAAGTGCCGATACCCAGGAAGCTGTTATCACTGCCGTAGACACGGTAGAGCTTGTCCTCAGACAGGTCTTTTATCCCTGTCTGCTCAGGTCTGAGCTTTACTCCGTTTCTATAAAGCTTTGTTTCCCACTGTCCAAGGGTAGTTTTTTCGTAGCTTACAAAGGCTCTGTCAAGGGGGATAAGCATTTGTGACAGCTTATCCTGCTCACAAATTTCGGCTATCTCCTCTATGGTATAGCAATCCTTTATATCAACGCCCCCTGAATAGGAACGCTCAAGAGAAGTCATCATTCCGCCGCAGCCAAGCTTTTCACCTATGTCGCTGATAACGGAGCGTATATAAGTACCTTTTTCGCAATCAACTTTCATTACGCCCCTGCGTGAAGCTTCGTCATATTCTATTATATCAATGCTGTCGATATGGACAGCTCTCGGCTCACGCTCTATTTCTTTGCCTGCTCTTGCAAGCTCATAGAGCTTTTTGCCGTTCACTTTTATTGCAGAATACATAGGCGGCACCTGCATAATATCGCCTACAAAACTGCTTTTTGCACATTCAAGGTCGGCTCTGGTAACTGCCTTGTCGCTTGTTTTTAACGTCTTTCCTGTGCTGTCTAAGGTATCGGTGCTTACCCCAAGCTGAAAGCCTGCGGTATAGACCTTTCGTCTGTCGGGGATAATATCGCAGGCTTTTGTGGCTCTGCCAACGAAAACAGGCAGAACACCTGTTGCCATGGGGTCAAGGGTCCCTGAATGACCCAATCTTTTTATCCTTAGAACTCCTCTGAGCTTTGCGATAACGTCAAAAGAAGTCCAGCCCTCGGGCTTTTTTACAGGCAAAATGCCGCAGATATTATCCTTGCTGTTATCCAAGCTCATCAGCCCAAGACCTTTTCCGCTTGCTTGAGAAGCTTAGCCTTGACTTCTTCAAGGCTTCCTGTTATCTCACAGCCTGCGGCTCTTATGTGTCCTCCGCCGCCAAACTCACGGCAGAATGCAGAAGCGTCTATCTCATCGTCGCTTCTTACTGATATTTTAAAGACGTTCTCGTGTCTTTGCTTAACTGTTATGCCTATTTTCACGCCCTCAACGGACAATGGTATAGAAGCAAGTCCCTCGAACTCGGCAGCGTCAACGCCGCTTTTCTCCATAAGCTCTTTTGTAAGCACTATCATAGAGCATTTGCCACCGCAGTAATACTCCATATTCGCTGTAACGGACTGCTCCACCATAAGTCTGCCCTTGCTTTTTACATCAAACATTTTTCTGTTGATATAAGCAAAATCTATGCCATATGACATAAGCTCTGCACAGGCGATATGAGCCTGCGGAGTTGTGTTTTCATACTTGAAGCAGCCTGTATCCGTTGCAATGCCTGTATAAAGGCATCTCGCTATCTGACGTGATATCTTTCTGCCTGAAGCTTTGAATATCTTATACATGATAAGTGCTGCGGCAGAAGCGTCTGCTTCTACATATGACTGCTTTGCAAAATACTTGTTTGAGATGTGGTGGTCGATGCAAAGGTCGATCGCACCCTCCTCGGCATACTTTGAAAGGTTGCTGCCAAGAAGATTTGTGTCTGCGATATCCACTGCGATAACGTACTTCACATCAAATTCCTGAGGGTAATAGCTCTCATAGATAAGATCATATCTTTCGGGAAAGCTGTCGGAATTTACAACGTTAGCCTTTTTCCCCATATCTCTCAGAAAAGCGCACAGGGCAAAGCCTGAACCAAGCGTATCGCCGTCGGGGCTTTTATGAGTTAAAATAAGAAAATTGTCATTTTCTTCAAATATTTTAAGAATATCCTGAAATGTCATAATATCCTTTCTCCTCTATTACTCTTCGCCGTCTTTCTCTTCTTTTTCTTCTTCGGGCAGAACTTCTTTAAGAAGTTTGTTTATCTTTGCTGAATGCTCGATAGAATTATCTGCGATAAATTTAAGCTCAGGGCATTTTTTCAGCTTCAGCACGTTTGATATCTCTCTTTTGAGAAATCCTGTTGCCGACTCAAAGCCCTTAACGGCTTCCTTTGCCTTTTCATAGCCCTCAAAGCTTGAAACATACACTTTACAGAATGAGCCGTCGCCTGCCACGTCGCAGCGGACGATAGTGAGCATATCTCCTCCGTGTATCCTTGGGTCTTTAAGGTCTCTCATTTTGCCCGATATTATTCTTCTTATATCTTCGGACATACGTCCTGCTCTGTAACCTGCCATAATATCTTTATCTCCTGCTTAAATATGCTCTTACGGGGCGGCTGTCCGTCCCGTAAGCATCATTATCAATCTCTGTATTCTTCCATATAGAACGCCTCGAAAATGTCGCCCTCCTTGATATCGGTGAACTTTTCAAGAGTGATACCGCACTCAAAGCCTGCGGCAACTTCCTTGGCGTCGTCCTTAAATCTCTTAAGGCTTGACATCTTATCCTCGGCGATAACGATACCGTCTCTTACGACTCTTATCTCGTTATTTCTGCCCACCTTACCGTCAAGAACGTAAGAACCTGCTACAGTACCAACATTGGATATCTTGTAGACCTGTCTTACTTCGATACGGGCTGTTTCCACCTCTCTGTACTTAGGAGCAAGCATACCCTTCATAGCGTCTGTTATTTCTTCTATTGCATCATAGATTATTCTGTAAAGTCTGATATCAACGCCGCTCTGCTCTGCATTCTGCTTTGCAACAGGGTCAGGACGAACGTTAAATCCAACGATGATAGCGTTTGAAGCGTTTGCGAGCATAACGTCGCTTTCAGATACAGCGCCTACGCCGCCGTGGATGACCTTAACTCTGACCTCGTCATTTGAAAGCTTTTCAAGTGACTGCTTAACGGCTTCAACTGAGCCTTGAACGTCAGCCTTGACGATGATAGGAAGCTCTTTCATTTCTCCCTCAGCTATCTGGCTGAACAGGTTGTCGAGAGTTACCTTCTGATGCTGCTGGAACAGTTCTTCCTTAGCTTCATGCTTTCTCTGCTCAACAAGCTCTCTTGCAAGCTTTTCGTCTGCAACTGCGTTGAAAACGTCGCCTGCACTTGGAACTTCACCCAGACCTGTTATCTCAACAGGTGTTGACGGGCCGGCTTCCTTAATGCTTCTGCCCTTATCGTTTGTCATCGTTCTTATACGTCCGACAGAAGTGCCTGCGATTATAACGTCGCCTGACTTCAAAGTACCGTTCTGAACGAGAAGTGTAGCAACAGGGCCTTTACCCTTATCAAGTCTGGCCTCGACAACAGTACCTCTTGCAAGTCTGTCAGGGTTAGCTTTAAGCTCCTTGACCTCTGCAACGAGGAGAATGTTTTCAAGAAGCTCGTCGATACCCATACCGGTCTTTGCGGAAACAGGAACTGCGATAACATCGCCGCCCCATTCCTCGACAACGAGGGACTGCTCTGTGAGCTGCTGCTTAACTCTGTCAGGGTCTGCGCCTTCTTTATCCATTTTATTGATAGCAACGATTATTGAAACGCCTGCTGCCTTTGCGTGGTTGATAGACTCGATAGTCTGCGGCATGATACCGTCATCAGCGGCAACAACGAGGATAGCGATATCTGTAACGTTCGCACCTCTTGCTCTCATGGCTGTGAAAGCTTCATGGCCCGGAGTATCAAGGAATGTTATCTTCTTGCCCTGATACTCTACCTGATAAGCACCGATATGCTGTGTGATACCGCCTGCCTCAGTGTCAGTAACGTGAGCGTTTCTTATTCTGTCGAGGATAGATGTCTTACCATGGTCAACGTGACCCATAACGACAACGACAGGGCATCTTTCCTGCAGGCTCTCCTCTGGATCTTCGTCAGTTTCGATAAGTCTTTCTTCTATTGTAACGTGTACTTCCTTTTCAACCTTTGCGCCAAGCTCTTCTGCAACAAGTGCGGCGGTATCAAAGTCAACGACCTCATTGATAGAAGCCATTACGCCAAGACCCATGAGCTTTTTGATGACCTCGGTAGCTGTTACTTTAAGTCTGCTTGCAAGCTCTGAAACAACGATCTCGTCAGGTATCATGACCTTGAGCTGCTGCTTTCTTGCTCTTTCAAGCTCCAGTCTGCGGAGCTTTTCGCTCTCAGTTTCCTTCTTATGTGAGAACTGCTGTTTCTTTCTCTGCTGAGATTTCTGGGTGAGCTTCTGCTTCTTTGTGAAGTTATCCTTGCTCTTGTTCTGCTTTGAGTTTGCAAGGTTATCATACTTCTCGTTATACTTATCAAGCTCTATATAGCTTCCTCTTGTGTCGATAGTTCTCTGTGTGCCGAACGAATCGTTATCCTCAGAGATAGTATATCCGCCTGAAGCTTCTTTCTTATCAGAAAAACCGCCAAGCTGCTGACGAACGCCATGCTCTTTCTTCTTTGCAGGCTTCTGTGGAGCTGGCTGCTTTTTCTTCTGTTCAGGTGCAGGCTGTTTTGTTTCGGCCTTGACCTCCGGCTTCTTTTCCACCTTTGGCTCTGCCTTAGGCTCAGGCTTTGCTTCCGCCTTTGGAGCCGGCTTAGGCTCAGGCTTCTTTTCAGCCTTTTTCTCCTTTTTCTCAGCCTTTACAGGCTTTTTATCTGCCTTCTTTTCTTCCTTGGCAGGCTTTACGTTATTTGCATAGAAAGCGTCAAAGCTGTCCACCTGATTGTTCTGTGTATAATACTCCAGAACATAAGAGATCTCCTCAGGGGTAAGCACTGACTGTGTTTTCTTTGGCTCTCCGCCGAGCTTGCCAAGACACTCGATAAGGTCGTTATTTGTAACTTTCAGATCCTTAGCCATATCGCTAAGCTTATATTTAGTTGTTTTCATACTCATAGGCTGTAAAATACCTCCTCAATAAATGCTAAATGCTATAAAACTCATTTTCGTCTATAGGGATCTCCTCAAGCCCTTTGGCGCAAGCCTTTGCGAAGCCTCCCTCGCAAATAGCGACAACGCCTGTTCTTTTGCCAAGACCAAAATGGATATCGTCCATTGTCATGCCAAGACTGTAAAGCTTTATCCCGTTTTTGTAGCAGTTGAACTTTATCTCTTTAAGAGATTTAGGTGAAAAATCCGTTGCCGCAAACACTGCGCAGGCTTTGCCTGTATTGCAGGCGTCCTTCACCATATCCATACCCATTACAAGCTTTCCTGCTTTTCTGCACATTGTAACAAGCCCTATTTTATTATTCATTTTCCCTAAGCTCGCCCTCCATGCTGTTATATATATCCTCGCTTATCATGCAGGAAAAGCTTCTTTCAAACTTTCTTGCCTTTCTTGCTTTTTCAAAGCATTCGACGCTTTTGCATATATAAGCGCCTCTGCCTGATTTTTTGCCTGTGAGGTCAAGGGAGATATCCCCCTCTTTTGACTTCACCACTCTGATAAGCTCTCTCTTGGGTTTCATTTCGCCGCACCCAAGACACATTCTCATTGGTATCTTCTTAGTTTTCATCATCAGCAGCCTCAGCCTTTGCAGAGCTTTCGGATACGATATCTATTTTATAGCCTGTCAGACCTGCGGCAAGCTTTGCGTTCTGACCCTTATTACCGATAGCAAGTGAGAGCTGGTTATCTGGAACAGTAACACGGCACTCTCTTACGCCCTCCTCTTCGCTGAGAACAACGTTTATTACCTCAGCCGGAGCAAGAGCCTTTGCGATAAACTGTGCAGGGTCTTCGCACCAATTGATAACGTCTATCTTCTCGCCCTTAAGCTCGTTCACAACAGAAGTTATTCTTGACTTTCTAGGACCGATACAAGCGCCTACGGCGTCAACATTAGGGTCCTTTGAATAAACCGCTATCTTGCTTCTTGCACCTGCAACTCTTGAAATAGCCTTTACTTCAACAGTGCCGTCTGCTATCTCAGGAACTTCAAGCTCAAAAAGTCTTTTAACAAGCTCTCTGTGAGTTCTTGATATCTTGATAGAAGGCTTTCTGTCAGGATTTGCGATACCCACAACATATACCTTGATGATATCTCCTGCCTTGAGTGTTTCGCCTGGTATCTGCTCGTTTCTTACAAGATAAACTTCGTTCTTGTCGATAGTAAGTATAGCGTTCTGAGTAGCAGGCTCGACCTTCTGAACTGTGGCAGAAACGCACTCATGCTCCTTATCGTGATACTGCTCGATAAGTCTTGCTCTTTCAAAATCCTTGATATCGTGCTTGATAGACTGCTTTGCATTCTGAGCGGCAACTCTGCCGAACTTTGCAGGGTCGAGAGGTATCTCCACCATATCGCCCACCTTGATGTTAGGGTCATAGACCTTTGCTTCGTCAAGGAAGATCTCATTGTCAGGGTCGTCAACATACATAACGTCCATAACTTCCTTGAGTATCCTTATATCGAGCTTTCCTGTAACAGGGTCGATATCCACTCTGATATTCTCACAGTAAGGATAATCCTTCTTGATAGCCTTTTCGATACCTGATTTTATTTTCTCAATAAGTATATCGCTGCCAATATTATTTTCCTTTTCCAAATCTGTCAGAGCTTCAAAAAATTTGCTGGTCATTTCCTTATTCATTTTCTGATCAATCCTTTCACACTTGATTCGGGCTTTGCCCATATTTATTAAATTTCTTCATTCAGAACAGGTCTGCGTCATCATTGAGCTTTACATAAGCACAATCTGCAAGCTTGAACTCTACATTCTCCACGCCGTTCATGTCCTCGTCCAGCTTCTGACAAAGTATCTTATCCTTGTCATATCCCACAAGACCCACAACGAACTCTTTTTCGCCGTTTTCGTCAGGTCTTATGAGCCTTACTCTTATAACGTCGCCTATGCAGACCTCAAAATGCTCGGGTCTTCTAAGCTCTCTGCCAAGTCCGGGACTTCCGCACTCCAGCACATAGCTCTGAGATATAGGGTCTGCCTCGTCAAGAACCTTGTTCATCGGTCTTGTGAAAGCCTCGCAATCGTCCATATCTATGCCGCCGTCCTTGTCGATAAGCACCCTGAGGTACCACGTTGCTCCCTCCTTTTCAAACCTTACGTCCCAAAGGAAAAAGCCAAGCTCGTCTGCGATAGGCTGTGCAAGCTCTCTTACTTTTTCTACCGTAGTTTTCTTTACTTCCATACAGCACCTCCGTTAATGCTTCACAAAGCAAAGCCATCAGGCTTTGCCATGAAAAAAAGCCCCATACAAAACCAAAAGACCGGAAGTCAAGTTCCAGTCTTTCATTAAAAGCCTATTGTGATTATTATACCACACAAAACAGTTTTTTGCAAGGACATTCAAAAGTTTTTAATGAAAAGAATTAAATATTATGTTAATAGTCCGTAAACATTTCGTCAACTGACGTTCTTTTCATTTTCCTCAGGGATATCCTTAGGTTTTGCTTTTTCTTTATCCACGGGTTTCTTCACTGTTCCCTCGACGAAATCCAGCGGAACGGTGAACATTATTCCCGTATTGGGCTGAGATAGATCGCCCACAGTATTATAAACTATCTTTCGTGCGGTATCGAGCTGATTATTTTTTATTACTGAGAGGATAGTTCTGTTATCCTCTTCACCGCTGAAAAGTCCTCGGATAGAGGCGCTGAGAAAGCTGCTGTCAAGTCTTGAAAGGGTCATTGCCATACCTGACGACTCGATTATAGTCGCACCCTTTATGCCTGCTGCTGAAAGTCCCTCCAGCAAATAGTCAAGCACGTCTGTTTTATTAAGGATTATGACCAGAAGTTTCACGTTATATCGCCCCCTGTTAAAATTTCAGCCTTTACGTTTTTACTTCTCCGCTGCTGACGGTGCAGTATCTTTGAGCATTGTCTGAACGCTCTCCTTGAACTTATCAGACACCTTAAAGTGAGAATCGTCCGTCCACTCGCCCTCTGGCACAAGAGCTTCTGCAGGAGTAAGGTTCTGATCCAGCATATCCTTGAGATACGACTTTTCTTCCTTATACTGTGCACTTGTCCAATCGGTATCGCTGTTTGCGGTGAATATATTATAGAAGTTATCAAGATTATCCTTAGTGATATTCGTCTGCTGGAAAGCGTTGTTTATAAGCATTGTCACCGCAGTTCCAAGAAACTTCATATTACCGTTCCTGCCCTCTTTGAAAACAGGATACTGACAGATAAGTCTTATCTGATGACCGCTGAGGTTAGTCAGATCGCCGCTTGGGATAGCGATATCGTTCTCGTCATTATCCTGAGAGAGATAGTAAAGTTCCTCATCAGGAGTATATGTAATTCCGCCCACAATATCCGCCGCATTCTCGAATGCGTCATTTGTGAGAGAAACGTAATTGTCTATAGTGATACCGAAAGTGTCTGCAACGGCTGCTTTAAGCTTCACCATGCCGCCCTCTTCGTGTATCTCACGCATTGTCTGGCTTCCGCTCACTGTGAACGCTGAAACAGGCATTATGATTATCTTCTTTGCGTCCGGTGCAACTCTTATGACTGTTGCGTCTGCAAGAACGCCCTTGCTGTTCACTCTTGCAAAAAGGGTATTATAAACCGGGCTTTTTATGCCTGCGTCGCTGTCGCTGTCATCATTGCCGATAACACCAAACTCTCTGAGGGCATACAGTGCAAGCATGCCGATAACAAAGAGGAATATTATCATCGTTATGAAGTAGACCAGAGCGATAGGAGCCTGAGATCTTCTTTTTTTCTTGTGAGCTTTCGTCTGAGCCATGTTATTGATCTCCTTACTTTCAAATATATACAGGCAGGCATACTGTCCGCCATATTTTCATATATAAACTTTTTCGGAAAAATTCTCGAAAACTATTGAACAATTTGCAATTTAGGTGTAAACTAAATAGGACGGCTGTCTGAGTCTGAGTCGATATAAAAAACAGGATTATCGTCAAGGCATATGATGTTCAGCGTAAGGCCTGCACGCTTTGCCATGTTTATGGTCTGCAAAGTGCCTGAGCCTTTGGCTTTCTCTTTTATGACCCCGATCAGACGAGAGGAATGTTCAACCATAAAGCTGTTTCGCTTTTTATAACAGCCGTTTTCATACTTGGGGCTTGTTATCACGACCGCACTGCAAGAGTTCAGAATAAGCGAATATGTATAGCTGTCCAAGGGTGTTTTCATCTCTGTACGCTGACCTGCATAGGGCAGAACGCACACGAGCTTCATATCCTTATATTCGGGCTGAGCCGAAAGGCTGTGGACTATCTCAGCACAGCGCAGGTCGATACCTTTTGACATACCTGATATAAAAGTACGGCAGCCTTCGCTATATGCTTCCTTTATCATAAGGACGAGCATACTCAGGAGATTTTTCATACCCTGCTTATGGACATCGCCGCCGAAAGGCAGATCCCTGTCCCTATGACCTGTAAAGCAGCAAGAGGTATCTCGATTGCAGAAAAATTCTTCTGCGGGGACGATATTACTCACATCAAAGCCTCCTGAAAAATTTGGCGACACAATGCCCATGATAAGAACATTATAACACATTGATTTATCTTTTTCAATAGAAAATGACAAATATTTTGCGCAAAGGCACAATTATAAAACCGAAAGGGAAGAAAAATAAAATGGATTTTTTGAAGAGAGCATGGGCTGAGGTAGATCTTGACAGCATTGAATACAATCTGAAAGAATACCGCAGGCTCATAGGGGAAAAAACAGAGATAATGTGCGTTGTAAAGGCGAGCTGCTACGGACATTTTGACAACGGGGTAGTTCCGTTTCTTGAAAACGAGATGGACATTCGCTGGTTTGCGGTATCGAACATACACGAAGCCCACAGGCTCAGGGATATGGGCATAAAGGGCGAGATACTCATTTTGGGCTACACACCTCCCGAGAATGCTAAGTGGCTCACAAAGCTTGACATCATTCAGGCTTGCACAGAGCTTTCATATGCTAAAGCACTTTCAGAAAACGCTGACGGCAAGGTACGCATACACGCCGCTATCGACACGGGCATGACGAGGATAGGTCTTCACGGGGAAACCGACAAGATATACGGTGAGCTTAAAGAGATATCAAAGCTTGAAAACATTTCGCTGGAGGGCATTTTCACCCACTATGCGGTGGCTGACAGCCTGAGAGAGCAGGACGAGGAATACACAAAGGCGCAGACGGAGAAGATACTTGCCGTTGCTGACAAGTGCGAAGCAGAGGGGCTTCACCTTGAAAAAGTGCATTTTCTCAACTCAGCCGGCGGAGTATACTATTATAATGAGAGAAGCTCTCTTGCAAGGCTTGGAATAATACTTTACGGACTTTATCCTGACCCTGCAAAGGCTCTTCCTTTTGAGCCAAAGCCTGCTATGGAATTTAAGGCGGCTGTTGCGCAGGTAAAATACATAGACAATGGCACTGACGTAAGCTACGGCAGGACTTACACTGCAAATGGCAAAGTAAAGCTCGCAACTGTTACGGCAGGCTATGCAGACGGATATCCCAGAGCGCTTTCAAACAAGGGATATGTGCTCATCAATGGAAAGAAATGTCCTATCACAGGCAGGATATGTATGGACCAGTTCATGTGCGATGTAACTGAGGTAGAGGACGTAAAGGCAGGGGACGAGGCTGTCCTCATA
Organism: Ruminococcus sp. N15.MGS-57; assembly: GCF_000980385.1. NCBI lineage: Bacteria > Bacillati > Bacillota > Clostridia > Eubacteriales > Oscillospiraceae > Ruminococcus > Ruminococcus sp. N15.MGS-57. The sequence continues at coordinate 48,597 of NZ_LARF01000001.1, read as the reverse complement.
GGCTCACAGGGAAATGAAAAGATAACCGCCGATGATATCGGCAAAATGACAGGAACGATAGGCTACGAGATAGTTTGCGGAATATCTGCAAGAGTGCCGAGAGTTATCTCACGCCACGGAGAGCAGACGGCTGTTCTTGAAATAGAGTAAGGGAGGATAAAGAGCCATGATAAGATTTTTCGGCGGCAGGGTAATGACCCTTGCCAACGGCATAGAAACGCAGGATATAGAGGTCTGGACGGAAGGCTCAAAGATAGTTTTCGTTGGCAAGCCTAAGGCTGAGGAGCTTGACGGAAAGGTTTTTGAACGTGAATATGACCTCAAGGGAAATCTCCTTATGCCGTCATTCAAAAATGCGCACACTCACTCGGCAATGACTTTTCTGCGATCATATGCTGACGATATGCCTTTGCAGGACTGGCTTTTTAAGCAGATCTTTCCAATGGAAGCAAAGCTTGACGGAGAGAAAGTTTACTGGCTCACAAAGCTTGCTATACTTGAATATCTCACAACAGGTTGCACGGCGGCATTTGATATGTACTTTGAGCTTGACGATTATGTAAAAGCCTGCACGGAAAGCGGCTTCCGCTCTGTGCTTTGCGGTGCGGTAAGCGGTGACAAGTCTAATCTTGAAAGGCTTGAAAACAACTATCTGAAATACAACAATGTTGACCCTCTTATAAGATTTATGCTTGGCTTCCATGCAGAATACACCTGCGAAAAGGAGCTTATGGAGGGCGTTGGCAAGCTTGCGGCAAAATACAAAGCGCCTGTTGCAATGCACAACTCGGAAACTGCAAAAGAAGTCAGAGAGTGCATAGAGAAATACGGCATGACGCCAACTGAGCTTTTTGACAGCTTTGGAATTTTCGACTTTGGCGGTGCAGGTTTCCACTGCGTTCACATGAGCGACAAGGATCTTGAGATATTCAAAAACAAGGGCGTATGGGCTGTTCACTGTGCAGGCTCTAACGTAAAGCTTGCGAGCGGCATTGCGCCTATCGTAAAAATGCAGGATATGGGCATAAACATTGCTATAGGTACTGACGGTCCTGCAAGCAACAACTGTCTTGATATGTTCAGAGAAATGTTCCTTATGACAGGATTGCAGAAGATAGCTTGCGATGATGCTTCTGCCTGCCCTGCTGACTCGGTGCTGAAAGCGGCAACTGTAGGCTCTGCAAGGGCAATGGGGCTTTCTGACTGCGACATTATTGCAGAGGGCAAGCAGGCTGACCTTATCGTTATCGACCTTTTTCAGCCTAATATGCAGCCTCTTAACAACATAGGCAAAAACCTTGTTTACAGCGGCTCAAAGCAGAACGTAAAGCTCACGATGTGTGCAGGAAAGGTGCTTTATGAGGACGGCGAATTCAGGATAGGCGAAGAGCCTGCTGTTATTTACAAGAAAGCTAACGAGATAATCGAGAGCATGAAAGATTAAATGTAGGGGCGGCCTTGGGTCGCCTTTATCTTTTACGCAAACACTGTGTTGACACACAAAAAAAGGGACGCTTTGAAACGTCCCTTTTTACATTATATTCTATTCTTCAAAGAAAAATGCTTCGTTTGCAGGATAGTCTGTTTCGTCCGTGAGAGTTACCACTGCACAGCCATTTGAGCTTTCGTCCTTTTTGCCGAATATCTGATCTCTGAAAAGCCAGAAAACGTCAACGCAGATAACAGCAAGTATAAGAATGATAAGTATTATCGGCACAAGTGCGCCTGCACCCTTTCCAGGTGTAACACCGTTCATTTGATTCATCTGATTTGGCTGTGGCATTGCGTTGTTCACAGGCTGAGCAGGCTGCTGATAGCCCTCTGGTGTAAGAACTCTTTCAGGCTGAGGCTGTGGGGCAACGTTCGGTGTTTCCGCAACTGTTGGCGTCTGAGGTATTTCCACAGTTCTTGAAGCCATTGCAACTTCCTCGGCTGTCGGCTGTGCAGGCTGAACAGGCTTTGCAGGCTCTTGCCCTGGCAGATAAACGCTGTCCATAGTCGGCATATCAGGAGTCGTTGGCGGAATAGTCTGATTTTGCACGGGAGTATCGTCAAAATGCAGCTCAGGCACTTCGATAGACTCCATTTCAGGATTTCTCTCGTCCACTACAGGCTCGTCGGCAGGCGTTTCGTCCTGCGGCACGGCTGTTCCGCAGACGTTGCAGAACTTAGCCCCCGCATTAAGTGTATTTCCACACACTGAGCAGACCTTGCTCTTTATAAGCTTCTGTGGCATTCTTGTTCCGCAGGCAGCGCAGAACTTTGCACCGTCGGCAACAGGCAGACCGCATTTTGGACAATTTTCCATATTAATACCCTCTTTTCATATTATTATTGATCCCCTCAGCCCTTTTGGCTGAGATCAAATTTTTCGATAACTTTTCCGAAAATATACCAGTTGTTTTCTATTTTGACCACTGTTATCTCACGGCTGGCAGACAGCTCGCCGCTGTCAGTAGTCTCTGTGAGCTTTGCTGTCATTGTAACAGCTTTTTTGATAGTCACATTTTTGTGATAGCTTTCCTTATAGCTTTTTTCAAGGTCTTTCAAGCCGTCGCTGTCAAGCTCTTTTTTATCGCTGAGCTTATAAGAAAGCTCCGTTTTTTCCTTGCCCCTTGTGAGAAGCGTTTCCGCAAGAGCTTCGTTATAGCTGTCGCTGTTTTTATACTCCGCCTCCGCTTCTGGGGTAAAGCAGGAAAGATATGACTGCGTATCGCTATACTGCGCCGCTGTGACAAGTGTCGCCACGGGCTGTTCATATCCCAGGACCGCTCTTTCTTCCTCTCCGCAGGAGCAAAAGAGTATTGCCACACACAAAAGCATACACAGCACTGATAATTTTTTCATTGTGCAAACACCGCATTTTCAAAAACGGGCGGAAAATTCTCCGCCCGTTACTGATCGTTTATATATCTTAGAAACCTGTGCTTATTGGAAGGTCGCCCTCGTCCAGAAGTACCCATGTGCCGTCCATCTTGCCAACAATAACAGTTGTCTTGTCGGTCTTGTCAGCGTCTTCGCCTTCGATAGTATACTTGATCTTTACCTTATAAGCCTTTGTAAGCTTATACTTCTTAGCCTTTTTGCTGCTGAGTATTGACGCAACGTCTGAAACTTCGTTATAGCTGTCGATATCGTCTGAGTCTACCGCAGTCTTTTTAACTACCTCATAGCTTATCTCAGCGTCATCACCGTATTTCTTTGTAAGTCTGTCTCTCTGCTTTTCAGCCTCTTCATCAAAATCCTCGTCGCTTATATCAATGATACCGTCCAGAGCGTCTGCCATATCCTTATAATAAGGAGGCATAAGCTCTTCATAAGCCTTACCGTCACCGTCATTGAGAACGTCCATAACGTTATTGATAGGAGTTTTCCAGCTTCCGCCGCCGAATATCATGCAAAGGATAACAACTACCAGAATAACAAGCACGAGCAGAACTGCCAGAACTGCGATAGTGAGCTTATTAGGCTTGTTTTTCAGATTTTTGATGTTTTCAACAGAAACAGCGTCCTTTATAGCATTCATGTCGATATTCTTGGCTGCCTGCTGAAGATTTGCCATTGGTGAAGCGGTCTGCTGTGCAGGCTGCTGAGGTGCTATTGTTGCACCGCACTGAGTGCAGAAAGTCGCATTGTCATTAAGCTGAGCTCCGCACTGTCCACAAAATTTTGCCATATGATTATCTCTCCATATTCTTGATATATTTTTTGAAGATACTTACTTCATAATAATATATTAAACTAAAGCGTTAGATTTGTCAATAGTTTTTCACAAAGTTTAGCAAAAAAGTACACATCATCAGCCCTTTTCGCACATTTGTTACATATTATTTTGAAAAAGCTGTTACAAAGCCTTAAAGCTGTTTACCTATTCTTATGATGCTTTCAGTGATAAGCTTTTTGAAAAGGGGAGCAGCCTTGTCTGCACATTCCTGAACTTCAGCATGAGTGAGAGGATTATCCGTCATGCCTGCTGCAAGGTTTGCAACGCAGGATATTCCGCAGACTTTCATGCCTGCATGATTTGCGGCGATAGCCTCGCAGGCTGTTGACATTCCCACTGCGTCAGCACCGATAGTTCTTGCCATTCTTATTTCCGCAGGGGACTCGAAAGACGGTCCGGTGAGCTGGAGATAAACGCCATGGCGGAGGGTTATGTCAAGATCCTCCGCTGCACCTGAGATGATATCCCTGAGCTTTTTGTTATATATCTCGCTCATATCAGGAAATCTTGTTCCAAGCTCGTCGATATTCTTGCCGATAAGAGGATTAGGAACAAAGCTTGAGATATGGTCTGTTATAAGCATGAAGTCGCCTGCCTTGAAGCCTGCGTTCACTCCGCCCGATGCGTTTGTAAGGAAAAGCACCTGTGCACCCAACATTCTCATAAGTCTTGCAGGAAGCACAACGTCCTCCATTGCATAGCCCTCATAATAATGCACTCTGCCCTGCATTATAACAACAGGCACTTCGCCAACATATCCGAAAACGAACTGACCCTTATGACCCTCTACGGTAGAGGTCGGGAAACCCTCTATATCCTTATAGCTGAGGGTGTATTTCACGTCTATAGAATTTGCATAATCGCCAAGACCTGAGCCAAGCACAAGGGCTATCTTTGGCTCAAAGTCTATTTTGCTTTTTACGCACTCATAACATTTTGTAAGCTTTTCATAAGCTGTCATAAAATTTCCTCCTATCAATCCTCACCAAGCTTCAACGCCTGACTTATCTTTATCTTCTTTATAAGTCTGCCAAGCACCACAAAGGCTGTGAGCAGCATTACTCCTATAACTGCATAAAGCTTCAGATAGTCGCTGCGTTCAGGTATCACTGCAAACGGCGGCACTGACTGGCTTGCGTCGAAGATGCTCTGGAACAGCGGTACGAAAAGGTCGCTGGTTATGCCGCCGATAAAGATAGCGGCGAATATTGCAACGCCTGACACCAAAAGCTGTTCATAGACTATCATCATTATTATCTCTCTGAACTTCATTCCCATTGCTCTTAGGATACCAAACTGCAAAGTCCTGCTCTTTATGGAGAGTATCCAATAGATAAGGAAACCTATTATGCACATCACCATGATGATGATAAAGCCGAGAGTGAGAGCGCCGTTCATGCCCTGGAGCATAGGGTCGTTTTTCTTTTCTATGGTCTGCTGGCTTGCAGATTCAAGGGTGAGGGGTTTAATGCCTGCTTTGTCTATTGAGTCATAAAACTCCTGAACGGAAGCTCCGTCTTTGAGCTTGAACCATACCTCATAAGGCTCCATGCTTGTCTGAACGTTCACATAATCGTAGTTCATAACGGCAAAGTCCATATAACCGCCGTTTTTCGCCTCTTTATAAGGGCTTAGTCCCGGCCAGTAGTCAACAAAGGCAAGGACGGTCACTTCAAAGGGCTCGTTTCCGCCCCACTTACACTCTACAGTATCACCAAGCTCCAGACCGTAGCTCTTGAAGCTTGAAGAGAGGATAACTCCCGGGGTATACTCTGCGAGGGCGTTCAGGTAGTTATTTAACTGAACTGGCAGAAGTCTGTCCTCAAATTTGCAGACCTTTGAGAAATCGCTTGGCACTATGGTCATAAGCTGGACATTGCTTGTTGAGCTTTTGCCTGAGCTTGTGTCAACGCTTTGGTCAAGGAAATCGTCACGGGTCTTTTCCTCATCGTCAGACTTTGTCTGCTGTCTTGGAACGTTCATTTTGTTTGAAGATATGGTCACGTCGTCTTTTCTGAAAACCTTTGTGACATTTTCCACTCCTGCGAGCTTTTCAAATCGCTCAAAAACAGGCTCTACATATTGTATGGTAGTTTCTGTATCTTCTTCGTCGCTTTCCTCGGAAGTCTGCTTTGTGCCTGATTGAGCTGCCTGAGATGCGCTTTGAGGAGTGGTCTGCTGTGCAGATTCTATTTTACTGCTATACCACTGCTCTGTAAGAACAGCGTCGCAGCCAACCCCATAGGCAACGCTTTCCTCGGCATTTCTGTTCAAGGCTCTTGCGGTATTGGCAAAGAACACGCCCAATGATACAGTAAGAACAAGGAACAGCATCAAAAATCTTTCCCTGCCCGTTGAGGAGCGACCGATATTAGTCAGTGAAACATACTGTGCAGGCGACCACACTCTTCTGCCTATTCTTGCGAGAAGCCTTATTATATAAGGATATATCCTTATAAGAAACAGACCAAGGCCAAGTATAAAGGCAGTGGAAGCCACGAACATTATAGGATTTACTGTTGCGGTGGTGTCTGTTACGCCTTCTGCAACAAGCTTTTCCTGAGTTTTGTTGTAATAATAAAGCCAGCCAACTGAACCGCCCACAAGGATAAAATCAAGGCAGACCTTTTCCCACAGAGCGTGCTTTTTCTTTTTGGCTTTTGACTGCTTATGCTCAACAATAGTTGTTTTTGTGGCAGGAAGGATCGGTATCATAGTTGTGACAAAGAACACTGCCACGGCTATTGCCGCATAGACGACAGCTTCTATTGTCATATGCACAGGGAGCGAACGCCTGTTGACAAACTCCAAGAATCCGTTTGACGCACCAAGTACCTTGCAAAGTCCAAGACCTGCGAATGGTCCTATTATAACTGTCAGAACGCCCAGTACGAGAGATTCCAGAGCATAAATGCCCATTATCTGCAAGCGGCTTGCTCCACGGCTTTTGAACACCGCTATCTCGTTACGCTCCTGCTCAACGTTGAGCTGCGACACCATAAAGAGATAGAATATTATCATAAGTATGACAGGTATCTGCAAAAGCCACAAAACAAGCTGGAGCTGTGATGAACGGCTCTCATAGTCCTTGAGGATATCTGAGGCAGGCATCGAAAAGCCTATGGAATTTTCACCAAAATAGGTCTTTTGCTTTGCTATCATTTCGTTTGTGCTTGCAAGGTCAGTCATATTCATGGAAGCATAATCCACCGCATAGTTATGGACAGCCTTTGTGATATTCACAACGCCAGTATCAACGCAATCCCCGAGCATTGTGTCATAATCTGTAAAGACAACGGCTGTATACTGAGAATCAAGACCCTCTGCCCAATATGCGTCATTTTCGTCCTTAACGTCAAAAACGCCCACGATCTCTATTTTTATTGACTTGTTATCATCAAACACGTCGGCTATCTCATATACTGTGTCTATAGCAAGCTCTGTGCTTTTCATGGCTTTTTCTGTGGCAACGCACTCGTAAACGCCGTCTGAACGCTTGCCTGCAGTGAACATTCTGCCCTGCTTTATGCTGATATGGTCGGAAATATCCGTCATACCGCCGAGAGTGAATCTTGCCTGCGAATTGCCATCTGAAACGGCAAGTGAACGCACATAGAGATACTCGTCACTTATATACTTCTTATCAAGCTTTTCAGGCAGACCAAGCTCCTTGAACTTAGCCTCCACTTTGTTATTATAATTCTCAACAGCTTTCTGCTGCTCACTGCCTGAGATATCCATTTTCAATCCATAGCTGGTATTATACGCACCTGGATAGATCTCATATTCTGTCTGGAACGACTCAAGATCCTTTACAAGCATTCTTTGCAGAGAAGCGTTCATATAAATAGGGATAGTGCTCATCATGGCAGACGCCATAACAAAGCCTATCAGCAGGCAAAGCACCATCCATTTGGTGTTTCGCATTTTACGGAACAATAAGGTGAACATAAGCTTATCCTTTCAAACCTATCTGATAACAATTTCGTCGCCCTCTTTAAGGCCCGATTTTATCTCGGTCTGAGAGCCTGTAGAAAGTCCTGTTTCCACTTCAACGGCAGTTTTTTCACCGTTTTTCAGCACATAAACTACCTTTGTGCCGTCAACCTTTTTTATCAGATTATTTGAGATAACGATAGCGTCCTTTACGCTGTCAAGGACAAGTATCGTATCTGCAAGCTGACCCACTGTTTCCGCAGGGGCGGTATCCTTGAAACGAACATAGATAGTATCCGCCTGATAATCTATACCTGTATCGTCAACATTGTTATGATCCTCTTTCTGCTCTTCCTGATAATCCGCAAGCTTTTTAGGAGTCATAAAAACAACACCGTCATAATAATCCTCGCCTATCCTTATCTGCACTTCTGTGTCGATATCATACTGGGTGAGGTCGTCGGGCTGTATTGCGATATAAAGAGCCGAAGTGTCTATAACAGTTGCGATAGTCTGACCCGGATTTACGTTGTCGCCTGCTCTTACGTCAGAGAGTGACGAAACAACGCCGTCTATAGGTGATTTCAGGCTTGAATCCTCCTTCTGAGCCTGCAATTTTTCAAGCTCTTTTTCAAGGAGCTGTACGTCAACATAAGCAGAGTCTATCTCTGCCTGGGAGCCGCCGCCTTCATAAATTATATCAACATTAAGCTTTGCTTTTTCGAGATAAAGCTGTTTTTCTTCTATCTGATAGTCAAGGTCATATGTATCAAGGTCACAGATAACATCACCCTTTTTGACCTTATCGCCTGCTTTTACATAAAATTTTGACACTGTGCCACTCTGCTTTTCATAAGAAAGAGTATACTGATTTTCCGCTGTGACAGTGCCCGTTGCGACTATCTTCTTTTCAAGGTCTTTTTTCTTTGCCGTCACTGTGGAATATGTAACATCGCTTGCCTTCACGGTCGGCGCATCGAGGACTTCCTCCTCGTCAGGAAGCAGATAGCAACCCCCTGCGGAGAGGCACATTATCGCTGATACTGCGGCAGCAAAAAGCTTTTTTAAATCAACTTTTATATTCATGTTCAGACTCCTAACTGAATATTTTTATAAACAACTTACCATGGGCAATAATACCCAAAGTAATTATATCAAAAAAAAGATGTTTTTTCTATACACGATTGTACTAAATTAACCTGACATTTCAAAGCAATATGCACAATTGCGTTGCTTTATATATGTACAAATTTAATAAGTCTTAAATATATGAACATAAAAAGGGCTTCACGCAAAAAAAAGTCCCGCACCGAAGTGCAGGACTTTTGATAAGCTTATTTGCAAATTAGTTTGCAAGACCTGATCTTTCAACACCCTCGATAAAGTATCTCTGGAGAAATACATACATAATAAGGATAGGTGTGATAGAAAGCAGACAACCTGCTTCAAGCCATACGATTATCTGTCTTACAGATACCGCCTGACCGTCGAAGAGCTGCTGAGTCAGGTTTGTATTCAGGTTCTTCAGCATAAGAGCAACAGTGTCGTTCTGTGTGAAGAATGATGATGATACATAGTAGTCGTTCCAATACCAAACGATAGAGAACAGGAATACTGTCAGGAACGAAGACTTTGCGTTAGGACACATGATAACAAGGAATGTTTTCAGTGGGCTGCAGCCGTCGAGGTATGCAGCATCTTCAAGCTCCTTAGGAAGTCCTCTGAAGAACTGACGGAAGATGAAGATAAACAGACCTGCACGGAGTCCGTTTGCAAACAATGCAGGAAGATACATTGTCCAACCGCTGTTGATAAGCGATGTTGATTTGCCAAGTGTGAATACCTTAGCGAGCCACGCTGGCTTGAAGTAAGCATACTGGAGGTAAAGAGGGATAGTTGTGATCTGTGGTGGTACGATGATCATAAGAACAACGATACCGAACAGGATTCCCTTACCTTTGAACTTAAATCTAGCGAAGCCGTAGCCTGTGATAGAGCAGGTGATAACCTGAAGGACAGAGGCCACGAGGTTAAGGATAACTGTGTTTACAACAGTATCTTCAAACTTCATTACTCCCCAAACGTCCTTGATGTTATCAAGTGTGAAGCTCTTAGGGATCCAAACTACTGACGGGTCGTTCATCTGCTCATTTGGTCTGAACGCAGTCGAAAGCATGAATATCAGTGGATAGAGGATTACGAAGCACAGACCAAACAGGATAAGGAACCTGAAGAACGGCCAAACCATTCCGATCGCTCTTCTTCTTCTGTTATAGCTGATCTGCTCAGGGGTGAGATATTTCTCAAGACCCTCCTCTTTCATCTTCTTATAACGGGCTTTAATAGCAGCCTTTCGTTCTTTTTCGAACTCTTTTTCTTCTTTTTTAGTTGCCACTTAAATCCCCCCTTATTCTACTTCATAGTAAACGAACTTATTAACAAGTGCTACGACAAGCGCAAGGAATACTGCTACGATAAGGAAGTATGCCCAAGCCATTGCCGCTGAGTAGCCATGCTCCCAGTTGCTTGCCTTGTTAAGAACGATCGTCATAACTTCGTTCTGTGGATCGACGAATGAGTCAACGATTGTATAAACCACGCTTGAAAGTATCATTGGGCTGATATAAGGAATTGTGACTTTCCAGAAGAACTCCCATGAAGTTGCACCCTCGATCTGGGCTGCTTCCTTAGCTGAGAGCGGGATACCCTGAAGTGCTGAAAGCACCAGAAGTATCTGGATACCTGAGTTCCATACAAGGTTCAGGATGTCGGTGGTCAGCGAGTTTATTATCTCAGTGAGCTTATCACTGATGTTGTAGATACCGAGGAAGTTCAGCAGCTGGTCAACGAGGTCAGCCTCGAACATTGAGCTGAACTGCTCAGATCCGCCTGCGTATCCGCCTGTGCTCATGTTACCGTTGATGATGTCGATAACAGGACCTGTAGCGATGATAACAGGGAGGAAGAATACTGATCTTGCGAATGTTCTTCCCTTGAATTTCTGATTAAGGATAACTGCGATAAAGATAGAGAATATGAGGATAAGAGGAGTTCTCAAAACCGTATTCTCGATCATTGCTACCAGAGCCTTGGAATAATCCTGATCCTTACGGAAAGCGTTTACATAGTTTTTCCAACCGATAAAGGACATTTTCATTCCGCCCTGAGTTACCTCAGTTTTGTTGAATGAGTAAATGAGAGATTCTATAAGAGGCAGGATAAAGAAGTAGATAGTACCCAGCGCCCAGATCGCTATAAATCCATAGCCGTAAAGTCCTTTTCTTCTTTCATAAGAAAGTCTGTGCTTCTTTTCCTTCATCACAGGTGCAGGAGCGGCTGCCTCAGCGGCAGGCTCTTCTGCGATTATCTCCTCTGTTGAAATTTCTTCTATAACAGCCTCAGCGTCATTTTCCTTTTCGACTGTATCTTCAAGATCCTCAGCCTTAACAGCCTCGATCTCTTCAGGAGTGTTTTTGATCTCTTCGCTCATTATTTTGTCAAACCTCCTTCTATACAATCTGCAAGGTCATAGACCTCTGTGCCTACGGTAGCTGTTGCGTTCTTCTTATCAACACTGATAACAACGTCTGAAGCTCCGTCCTTTGAATAAGTTGTGGTAAGAACGTTCTTGTCGTCGCTCAGCTCATACTTTGTGATCGTATAATCTGAAACGCCTGAAAGTATGCTGCTTACCTTTTTGTACTGATTAGCCGCAAGATCTGTCCAACCTGCATAGTTTGAATAATACAGGTCGTCATATTCTGTATCCTGAAGCGTATCAGCGTCAGCGTATGTCATATCATAGTGTATCTGTGAGCCTGAAGCCAGTGAAAGCAGGAATGTTTCATCTGAATTTGAGCTCTTATTGATAGGTGTTGAAGCGTAGTCAACATATCCGTGAATGACCATCTGATAGAACGGGATATCGAAATCTGTTACATTGAATCCACTGGAGTAAACAGGAACGTTTGAAACGTTTGTTACATATGGGAGAACGTAAGAGTTCGCACCGTCTGCGAATACTGTACTGATCTTCTCGCTTGCACTCTTATAGCCGTCAACGACAGTATTCATGGTCTTGCTTCTGCTTGAAGGATCCTTCTTTGAATAGTCAGAAACAAGCTTTGTTGAATAATCACCGAAACCGATAGAAGTGAGCTTTTCATCAGTATAGCTCTCGAGCATTTCTGTGAACACATTCGAGTACTTGTTTGGTGTGAGCAGAGCAGGTGAAACTCCCTTTTCTGCAACACCGAATGCCGGACTGTATGATGACTGTCTTGAATAAGCATTTGAAACTCTGATAGCTGTGCTTGTAAGAGTCATATATCCCCATGAACCGCTGTCCATCTGGAAGTTGTTCATTGAAGGAACGATCTTCATATTATCGTCCTTTGAGATAAGCTTATCGAATGCGCTTGAACCGCCAAGCTTGCCGGACGGAGATACCTCTGTGGATATCTTGTTCTTGATAGAGTCATTTGTCCAGTCGTTATAGTTGACAGTTATGTTGTCAACTCCGCCGTCCTTGAGGATATCAAGTATGTCGGAAGCCTGATCGAAGCCGGTGATCTCTGTTTTAAGATTGAATGGGATACCGAGAATAGAAGTATCCTTCATAACGCCGCCATAAAGGTCAACGTAAAGATCGCTCTTATTTGCCTGAGCCTTAGCTGTAAGACCCTTATTATTGATAAGGTAGTTTCTGTAGACCTCAGCACAGTCTGCGTAGTTAAGATCCTCGCCGTTGTCTGAATCAACAGGATAATAACGAACTCCAAATCTCTCAGTCTTTATTCCGTTCTTCTCGAACACTGTGATCTTGTTTGAGTTATCACCGCTCATGAAGAATGAGTCAGAGCTTCTTGTTTCAAACTCGAAGTAACAAGTGTTGTAAGCCTGCTTTTCCTGTCCGCATACCTGAGCGTGAGCATAAACGTTTGACTCACCGTCAGAAGCAACGCAAACAAGTCCGGATGAACCGCTTACTGTTGCAAGGACCGGCATATAAGCCTGCTGAGTAGTTCTTGGAGCTGTTATTGGAACGGCTGTATAATCTCTGCCGAATACCTGCTGATTATAGTCAGCGTACTCAGTCTTGCCGTTATTGTAGTTTATTACAGCACCGCTTCCGTCAGGAACTATCATATAGCCTGTCGCAGTTGAATCAGCAGCGCCGAAATTAGGGCAGAACTCGATCTTTGTAAGCACCTTTCCGTCTACCTGAGAAGTGTTTTTCTCCTCGATCTCATCTGAATCGCAGTAAACATAAAGGTTATCGTCCTCAAGAACATAGTGTATCTTGAGCTTCACTCCATCAGAAACGTAGTTATATGTAGCAACAACGCCGTCTGAATTTTTCTCCCATTTTACTTTTGCCTTGTTGGAGTAAACCGGAGCAGGGGACTCTGTTCTCTTTTCCTGTCTAAGGTCACCGACTTTGATAGCTGCACTTGAAGCGATCTGCTTTCTCTGGGCATTTTTCATTGCTGTGCCCTTTACAGTGTCGATAATGGTCTGGTCAGCCTCAACATTTATAGGCGAAGTCCACCAATACTTACCTGAAGCCTTTACATAAAGACAAAGTCTTTCGTTTTCTTCGTCAAGATAAAGAGCTATCTTGTCGTTCTCTGTTATCTTTTCGCACATTGCAAGAGCTTCTTCGTCAGTTATAGGCTGAACCTCGTCGTCCTTGCTTGCTGTAGTAGTTGTTTTCTCATCGGCTGCTGAGTCTTCAGCAGCTTCATCGCTGCTTTCATCGGCAGTAGCTGCTGCGTCGGAAGCGTCAGCTGAGCTTGTATCATCAGCCGCTGAATCGACACTGCTGTCAGTATCCTTTACTGCGGCGCTTGAATCAGCCTGGCTTGAACTCTCGTCAGTGGAAGAAACCACCATTGACCCCAGAGGCATCAGCATTGTAAGGCAGATAGCAAAGACAACTGCTTTCTTGTAACTTTTGTTATGCATTTATTATTTACACCACCGTTTCTGTTTTAGCCTCTGATCCTGTACATGATCTCAGTATAAACTGAGTAACCGAATACATATACCTGCTGGAACAATGAAAGGAGAAGTATCGCAAGGAATAATATAAGAAGCATTGCGATGATCGTACCAATAATTGAAGCAAGTGTTTTTCCGAATGAATACTGGTGAACGGCTCTCATTGCCTGCACCATAAGGATAACAGACCAGCCGATGCCAAGATACTGGATAGCTGTGATCCAGATCGACTCGTCCTGCACCAGAACGTTTGAGAAGATCACTGCTATGAATGTGCAAACGATGTAAGGAACGAGAGAATATGCAGAATAGATGCAGATCTTTTTAAGTGTACCTTCACCGTCGAGAAGTGTGCATATTGCCCAGTTGCCGAGTACCCAAGTGAAGAAGTAAACTACAGACTGAACGATAAGCGGAACAACGTTGAATACTTTAACGTAGCTGTCATTGAACTGGAAGCCTGTAAGCTGTCTGTCAACGACCATTGCAATAAAAAGGAAGAGAACTATTATCATAGAGATCTTTATAGAACCCTGCTTTTTCCACCTAAGGTCCTCAAAGCCCTCAACAGGGTGGAAAACGCAATGCTTGAGCCAACCTACCGGAGTAAATTCATACATATCAGTTTCCCTCCTTCTTTTTGCGCTTGATGAGCTTTATGCCCTTTTTCTTAAGAACTGCCTTTACGATGAGCAGAGCGATCAAAACGATAATAACTATCATTATCACTGTGAAGTTATCTCTGAGCCATTCTTCTCTTGCATATTTGAATGCCTTATCGTAATCGTCCTGATCGTAAGCTGTTTTGAAGTAATCAAGAGCCTTCATATACTCGCCGTCGTTAAGGCAAGCCTTACCAAGTCCGACATAAGCCATTGCATAGCCGCCGTCTCTCTTTATAACTTCTTCCCAATCAGCCCTTGCGTCTGAGTATCTACCCTCGTCATAGAGGAGAACTGCTCTGTGAACGACATTACCAAAAGTTGTTTCAGTATAAACTGTGATATCGTTCTTTGTTCCGTCAAGGATATAGACCTCGTTGCCTCTTGCCTCGATAGCGTTTGGTCCAAGGAAGCTTCCTGCCTGATCGGAGGTGGAGTTCTTTGTACCAAAGATGCAAAGAAGATTACAGAGCTTATCATACTGGAACACTCTGCCGTTTTCATAGTCAAGAACATTTATTGTTCCGTTGTCAGAAACGCAGATATCTGTAAGTCTGCACTTATAAGTTTTATTTGTTGTTGAATCATACTCTGAAGCAACGTCACCGAATGAATACTCATCGCCGACTGCGTTGTCCCAGATGTTATAACCTGCTGGGTTAAGCTTCTTAACAGCGTCGGTCGTAGTATTTGCAGCCTCAGTAACAGTGTAGATAAATCCGTCTGCGTCGATATCGAAGTTTGCATACTCGACAGGAACGTTTCTTGTCATTGCTGAGATCTGCTCGTTTGAAGCGATCTTTCTCCACAGCTTCTGAGCGATAACGGCAGCTGTTACCTCAACTCGGTTAGCACCGTAGAATCCCTGGAACTCGCCGTCCTTATTGAACTGAACAGAACCTGTGTTTACTGACTTACAAACAACGTAGATATTCTCTGCCTTATCTGCAAGTATCTTTGAAGGGTTGAATGTTTCGGAATCATAAAGCTTTGTGTCAGGCTTTGTGTATTCCTGCACCAGAGTCATTTCTGTGCCTGACTCAACAGTACACTTAACAGCCCTTGAATTGTCTGTATCTGCGATGTAAACATAAAGCTTATCATCAAAGATGCTCTTTTTGACATATATGCCGTTAGGATTAAGGAAGGTCGATCTTCCGTCCTCGCCTACAGATATTTCTGTAGAGCCTGTGAATCCGGTATAACAGCCTGTTACCTTAAGATCAGTATCAAGACGGAGTATTCTGTTGTTGCCTGAATCGCACACCCAGAAAGTATCGTTGTCCTGATCGTAAAAGAGGTCTTTTGCATCTGAGAGCTTTGCAGGAGCGTCATCGCTTATATAAAGCGGGTCGCTCGGATCTGAAAGCCTGTCAAGACCCATATCTGCACCTGTTACAGTCTTTTCTACACGGTAGGCACTCTGCGATGGGATCGCATCGTCCCAATAGTCGTAGTTATAGGCTGTATAAGGCTCATCTGCGAAAGCAGTCACGGTCATGGTCAGCGCCAGACCTGCTGCAAGTGCCGCAGAGATCATTCGTTTTAGAGAGATTTTATTTCTCGACACTACTTATCACCTTTTTTCCTTTTCTATAATCTAAGTTCAAATTAATCCTTCATACCTGAGTTAGCCATTGTTTCCATGACGTTGCCCTGAGCTACAAGGAATACGATCAGTGGTGGTATCAGAAGTACAACTGCTGCGGCAAATGTAACGCCCTGACGAGCAAGACCTGCTGCTGTGATCTGCTGTACAACTGTAGGTAGTGTTTTGAGCTGCTCGGAGTAGATAAGTGCTCCGCCCTGAATGTTCCATGCTCCCTGGAAAGCGAAGATGATAAGTGTCATCAAAGCTGGCTTTGAGTTTGGAACGACGATCTGCCAGCAGATCCTGAACAGACCTGCGCCGTCCACCTTAGCCGCTTCCACCATGGAGTCGTGGATGGTTGTCATGCTCTGACGCATGAGGTAAAGACCCATTGATGTTGAAATGCTTGGGAGGATCAATGCCCAGTATGTATCGATCATATGGAGCTTAGCCATTACGAGGAACTGCATGATCCATGTTGCATTTGAGGAGAACAGGAGGGCAATAACGATGATCTGGTTAATGACCTTGTTTCCTGGGAATTTACACTTTGCAAGAACGAATGCTGCGCAGCAGCAAACGAAAAGGTTGCAGATACAAATTACTATTGTAATAAAGAAGCTGTTGAAGATATATCTTGACAGCGGTACCTGCCATGAGCTTGCGGCTACCTTGAACATATCAGAGAAGTTGTTGGTAGTCGGATTCAGTACATAAAGCTTTGGAGGGAACACGAACAGCTCCTCAACAGGCTTCATAGACTGGATAACTGAGTAATACAGCGGGAACACCATGAATGCACCAAGGAGACAGAGGAATACGAAAATAACTATATCTCCGCCAAGAGAACCATTGACTCTCGCCTTTTTCTCTTTGACCTTCAGCTTTTCAATAGACTGCTGCTTTTTTCTTTTTCTAGCCATTTTATATACTCCCCTCCTTTAGTCAAGATACTTGCCTAAGAGCCAGTTAATACCCTTATTGGCAAGGAGCATTGCAGCGAACAATACGAAACATATTGCTGACGCATAACCCATTTCGTAACGAATGTTACCGTAGTCTGTTGCGTGGTTCATGATTGTGTGAGCTGCATAGTCTGTTGAAGGCAGACCTACGAGGTTCTGACCAACAACACCGACTGTGAATGATGCTGAGATCTGGATAACGGCAGCAAACAGAAGCTGTGGTCCCATTGAAGGGATAGTGATGTAGAAAAGCTCCTGCCATCTGTTCTTGATACCCTCGATAGCACCTGCTTCGTACATTGACTTATCAATGTTCTGGAAGCCTGCACGGATAGCAAGGAAGCCTGCACCCATTGACATCCAAAGCTGAACGATGATAACAACTGTAAGGATATAGTTTGTATCTGTGAGCCACTGTGCAGGTTCGTTCAGGATACCCAGATCGATAAGCACAGCGTTCAGGTAACCGTAGGAGTCACCTGACAGGATAAGCTGCCAGGTAACATATACGGAAGTTGTCATAGAAGGTGCATAGAACACGAATGTGAAGAAGGTTTTGAGGAATGCGTTCATCTCGTTTATCAGCCAGGCAATGATAAAGCTGAGGATATAAGAGAACGGTCCTGTGAATATCGCAAAGATAAGAGTATTTCTTACTGCGATAAGGAATACGTCGTCGTTAAGGAACAGCGTATAGAAGTTTGAAAGTCCTACGAACTTAGGAGTTTCGATCATGTTAAAGTTTGTAAAGCCCATTGGCAGCGACATTACGACAGGCACTACCGTGAAGATAATGAACAAAGACATGAAAGGCAGGAGCATTGCATAGCAAGCCTTGTTGGTTTTCATCATGTGCCACGTGTACTTCCACTTGCCCTGTTTTATCATAGGCGCTTCAGGATTGGTTTTGGCCATTAGTTACTCCCCTTTCATTAATTGTCGTACAGACCAAGATCTTCAAGCTTACGAGTGATCTCGTCGTTGATATCCTTATTGTACCAGAACAGTGTATCACGAGCGTTGTCGTAGTCATTAACTACAGCTCTGAATGCGTTCATAACGTTTCTTGTTACACCGTAAGATGCAGGAATGATCGGGATCTCTACCTGTGAATTAAGCTGGTCAAGAAGAAGATTTACTTCTGAAGTTGTCCAAGACAACTGCTGAAGAGCTTCTTCGTTAGCTGTTGCATATCTACCCATTGTACCAAGGATAGACTCGATGTTGTTACCGTACTTGACCTGAGCGTCAGTTGAGGTGAACCACTTGATGAAGTCCCAAGCGCCCTCCTGATCTGTTGCCTTTGTGAAGATAATAGCACCTGAACCGTTGGAGTTTGCTGCGTGGTTGATAGTTCCGTCTTCCTGAACAGTACCAGGAACTGGCTGGAATCCCCAGCAGCCCTTGATCTCAGGAGCGGCTACAGAAAGCTGGTTGTAGAATGTGTAGTTCTGGATAACTACTGGCATATCACCTGTTCTGAAACGTGTGAATGCGTCATATGTCTGCTGGAAGCTGTATGTTGTATAGAACTTTGTCCAAGTATCGAAAGCGTTTACAGCCTCCTGAGTATCGAATGTTGTTTTTGTCTGCTCTTCGTTGTAGTAGTTAAGACCCTGCTGGAGAAGGAGCATAGCGAATGTGTTACCAGGCTCTGTGATAGCAGATACCTGAGTTGTTCCGCCTGTACTTGTCATTACAGGAAGGATAAGACCAACTTCAAGGTAGTTTCTCTGAAGTGTTGGCAGACAGTTAAGAAGTCCGTCCCAGGTGTTAAGATCTGTTGCTGGGTCGATACCGTACTCGCTGAGGATATCAGAACGATAGAACAGCATTGGGAAGGTCTGGTCACATGGAAGACCGTATGTACCGCCGTTGTACTGATAAAGAACAGTAGCGTCGTCTGCAAAACGTGTCTTTACCTCGTCAAAGTCGCTGAATGTGGTGAGATCTGTAAGAACGCCACGGGCTGCAAGCTGGATAGGGAAGTCGCCGCCCATGAAGAGAGCGAGGTCAGGACCCTTGCCTGCAAATGTAGCCTCAACGATACCACCCTGAACGAGCTTAAGATTGATCTTTGTTTTAGCTGTTGGATTGTATTCACTTGAAATGAGCTGCTGGAGAGCCTCAGCGTTATCACGACCGAGCATTACCCAGCACTCCATAGCGCTTTC
This sequence comes from Ruminococcus sp. N15.MGS-57, assembly GCF_000980385.1. Classification (NCBI taxonomy): domain Bacteria; kingdom Bacillati; phylum Bacillota; class Clostridia; order Eubacteriales; family Oscillospiraceae; genus Ruminococcus; species Ruminococcus sp. N15.MGS-57. The sequence goes on along the minus strand of NZ_LARF01000001.1, from coordinate 29,542 downwards.
GTCCTCATCGGACAGTGCGTTGTAGTCCTCGAAGAAAGAACCGATAAAGCCCTTGAAACCGAAGCCAAGTGAGCCAAAGAATGACTTGTCACATGAAGTGAAATCCTGATCGGAAGTAGCTACCTCGATCATATCGACCTCAAGAGGCTGCTCACGATACTGGTTTACGAAAGAAGAAACCGATGTGATGTTATCCTTGATCTGTGACATCATCTCAGGGATAAGGTCAGGCTTCTTTATACACTTATCAAGAACGATAGCCATTTTCTCAAGAGTTTCAGCCTCAGTTCCGCCTGAACCTGAAAGCTTCTCGATCTCAGCCTTCTTATCTCTCAATGTCTTAGCATATTCCTTGAAATCAGGAACGATAGAAGGGATGGCTGTGTCGATCATGTAGTTGTTGTATTCATCAGGATCAGGACCTGTGATCTGTCTGATCTGTCTATAGTAGCTGTTTATGTTATAAACAAGCTCGTCCAGATCGCCCATGATCTCACCGATCTCACCAGGAACTGCTTCCAGAGAAATAGTGTTTGTGCCTGCCTGGAGGTAGAAATAAAGATCGTCGCCATTTTCAGACTTTGGCGTTGTGATGCTCCAGTCTGTATCGTAGTAGAACTTTATCTGATTAGCTTCAAGGCAAGGTACTTCGCCATTGACATAAAGACGTCTGTTGGAGTACATACCTCTCATCTGATCCTGTCTGCCTCTTATACCTATCTTATAGTAGCCAGCCTTGTCAACATTGAACTCCCATGTTACTGTCTGAGTTGACTGCGTCCAGCTTCCTGAACCGATAGTATTATATCTTGTTTTAGTAGGGCTTGAGCCGTTTGCGCTCGATGTGAGATAAGAGCTCTTATCTGCTGTAGGATAAAGAGTTCTTGATGACTTGTAGGCAGCAGTTTCACCCTCAAGAGTGATCTTCTGTCCCTGAGCCTGTGTCAGATCGCTGTCTGATGGTGCTGTGTAAGCAGCAGGTGCTTCATACTGATAGAAAGTAAAGCTCTTGACAGCAAACTCAGCCTTTTCAGATTCAAATGTTATCGTATGTTCGCCAGCCTCCATATAGAACTCCAGCGGCTCGTTAAAAAGTCCGTCGATGTCCTCCAGAGGAGTTTCCTGCCAGCATGGTGTCGATATCTGTCCAGGACGGATATCGTTCTGTCTTGAATCCTGTTTGATCTCAGATTCGTTGATCCATCTCTTGCTCAGCGTGATTCTTGACGCTGTTGCATATGGGCTTTCGCCGTCGATAAGCAACGAAAACTCAACGTCGTTTGTGTTGCTTTCAAGTGCCTCATATATCATCTTGATATTGTAGACGCCTGTTTCAGGAATGTTCACCGTCCAAGAAACTGAACCCTCCTGATTTGCCCACTGCATAACATCATTCTCTCCATCTACTGTAGTTACAGTGATCTGAGCGTCTGTTACTGAAGCAGGATCGTAATCTTTTCCCAAGACCTCAACTGTCTTATCAGGTCTTGCAGCGTCGGTATACTTCTTTACGTAGTTAGTATAAGAAGTCTGACGGATCGAATCGCTACCCGTCGTGGCAGCGGAGCTTCCGTCGCCTGTTGCAGAATCATCAGCAGTTGCCTGCGTGCCTAGAGTGCTGTCGTCCGCCGCTTCACTGTCTGCAAATGCTGGAACTGATGCGCTTGCACACAGAGCAAGTGCCAATGCGGAAGCAATAACACGCCTAAACATTGTGTCTTTCACTATGAATCCACCTTTCTAAATAAATTGCTTTTGGTTTTGCGAGAATCAAGCCTACTTAATTACATTCTAATATAAATAGTATAGAACCTCTTCATTATGTGATCCCCCACGGGAAATAAAGAAAATAAAACTTACGTCCCCCCCGATCTGAACAGCACGAGCTTTTCGCCGTTCTCATCAAGTTCGACCTTGACCTTATCGCCGCCTTTTATCTCAAGAGCGTCCATAAAGTCCTTCGGGAGCTGCAGCCGTCCAGATCTGTCGAGGACGATAAGCTCTTCATGAGCCGTTTCCTCGCTGTTCTCAACCAGCACGATATCTCCCATTTCATTAAGCTCCTCCACATAAGAACGCTTTCTTACGATCTCAGAGCTTGTTCTTCCATCTCTGATAGCCACCACTCTGTCGATATGATCGGCAAGCTTAAGGTCATGGGTAACGATCACTATAGTGATCTTCTCATCTTTATTAAGCTCCTTGAATATATCAAGTATCATATTGGAAGTCTTTGTATCCACCGAGCCTGTAGGTTCATCAGCCAACAGTAATCTCGGATCGTTTGCCAATGCAATAGCTATTGCAACTCTTTGCTGTTCGCCTCCCGACATCTGGTCGAGCCTGCTGTTTTTTCTTTTCAGCAATCCCACTCTGTCAAGCAGCTCCAGTGCTTTCTGCCGTCTTTTATGCTCGCCGTTGAGCAGCATAGGAAGTTCAACATTCTGCACAGCCGTAAGATACGGCACAAGATTTCTTGCATTATTCTGCCACACAAAGCCTACGGTGTTCCTTTTATACTCCATATAATCCTTATCAGTAAACTTCAGAAGGTCCTTACCGTCCACATAAAGATTTCCCGCCGAAGGCTTATCAAGTCCTCCAAGCATATTGAGCAACGTGGATTTACCACTTCCTGAGTTTCCGACGATCGCCATGAGTTCTCCACGCTCGACATCCAGGTCAAGTCCTTGGAGCGCCACCACCTCAACATCAGAAGTTTTGTAGATCTTCACCAGATTTTCACACCGTATCATATATTTATCATTGTCGGCAGCTACAATAGTATCAAGTTCATCACTCAACTATCTCACCGTCCTCTAATGTATAAACCTTATCAGCTATATCTATCATGCTGGGGTCGTGAGTGGTCATTATAATAGTCATCTCATCTCTCGCCACCAGCTCTTTGAAAAGCTTTACAACGTGGAGCGCAGTTGCCGTATCAAGCTCGGCGGTAGGCTCGTCCGCAAAGATTATGTCAGGCTTATGTGCGATAGCTCTTGCTATAGCAACTCGCTGCTGTTCACCACCGGACATTTCCCCCGGTCGGTGGAACATTCGCTTTTCAAGTCCCACGCTTCGCAGACATTCCCTTGTGCGCTTATCCCTTTCTTCATATGGATATTTCGCAAGTCTTAGACCAAAGTCAACGTTTTCATAAGCGGTCATTCCCGACATAAGTGCCACAGACTGGAACACGAACGCCATTTTATACCGTCGTATATCATCTCTGGCTCTTTCAGAAAGCCTTGTAATATCCCGTCCGCCAAACATGACCTTGCCCTTTGTTGGCTTGTCAAGCGCTCCAAGAATATTGATAAGAGTAGTCTTACCGCTTCCTGAACGTCCTCTAAGGATCGTCAGCTTGCCCTTTTCTATTTCGATGTTGATATTTTTCAGCGCATTCACAACGCTTCCGTCGCCGATCTTAAAATCACGGCACAGATTTTCAGTTGAAAGTATAGTGTCCATGCCGCATGGCTCCTTTATCACATCAAACAGGATCTTCGCCCTCATCTCATCCACTGTATTGGTCATTTTGACCTATGTAATATACTCAAACAAAGGTTAAAATATTTGTGCATTATTCACATATCGTGTCAGAAGCACACAACGACCACAACATATTGTATTTCTTGTACAATATGTTCAAATTTCGGGCAATAAATTATGCAAATCAGCCCATAATTTTATGTAAAATGCCAAAATGGGTTCATTCAGCTAATCTTAATTATATCAATTTCTCTGTATTTTGTCAAGGATGTTAAACGTTTAAGATAACATAAAAACGAGGCTTGCGGAGGATTTAGTCACCTTAAACAAACTATAAAATCATTTTTTGTGCATTTCGCAATAAATCTTGTCAAAAAAGGTTGAAAACTCTGTAGCCGTCAAGATTTTAGCTTTCAATTAATAATAATTTTACATTTTGAAGAATAAAATCCGAAAAATTTCTACTGATATGCACAAAAAACATTTGATATATTTATTTAAAATATGCAAAAGCAAAACTGTTCTTAACATTATGTAAAAGGAGGCAAAAAAAACTATACAAAAAGGCATTTGTGCAATTTGAACCTATAAAAAAAGCCAAATATGAAAGAAATAAGCCTGCAATATGACGTAATATTCCCGTAAAAAACATTAAACATTGTTCTATTTATCATACAGTTTTCACATAAACAAGTATAATATTAGATAACGAAACAAGAAAGCCCCACAAGGGGCGGATAAAATTGATTACCACGGCTCACGCCGCTGACATACCAGGAGGTTTTCATCATGAATGAATACAAAAACAACAACTTCAATGATAACAATAATAACAATTTTGAGAATAGCTATACACAGCAAAACGGATATAATCAATATCAGGCTCAGGCAGGCAGCGTGAATGAGTTCACATACAATCCTAATAAGAAAAAGTCAAAGGGCAAGAAGGTGCTTTCGGGCATTATTGCAGTGCTTTGCGTTGCAGCTATCGGAACTACTTCCATTGTAGGCTACAATCTTGTTACAGGAAAGAACGCTGTAGGCTCTTCAAACAACGGCACCGTTGTTTCAAAGGACGACAGCTCATCAAACAGTGCAAAAAGCACTGTTGACCGTTCAAATCTGCCAACTATCCAGCAGCTCTCAACTCCGTCCGACGCACTGACTATCCCTGAGATAGTAAAGAAGGTCTCACCTTCTGTTGTAGGCATCTCCTGTATCCTTTCAAACGGCACTGCAACAGGTTCAGGTATCGTAATGAGCGAGGACGGCTACATCGTAACTAACGCACACGTTGTTGATGGTGCACAGTCTATTTCAGTTGTGCTTCCTGACAGCTACAACGATACTTCAAGCAAATCAGATGACAGCAAATCAAGCTCTGACAGCAGCTCTGAGGACGATGAGGACAACCTCACATACACAGCTACCCTTGTAGGCAAAGACACTCAGACTGATATCGCAGTTTTGAAGATAGACGCAAAGGGACTTACAGCCGCTGAGTTCGGCACATCTGCAGATCTTCAGGTAGGTGAAGCTTCTATCGTAATAGGCAACCCTCTTGGCTTCTCACTTGCAAACTCTGTAACAGCAGGTATAATCTCCGCAACAGACAGAACGCTCACTGTTGAGGACAGGACAATGAATCTTATCCAGACAGACGCTTCTATCAACAGCGGTAACTCAGGTGGACCACTCATCAACGCATATGGTCAGGTAATAGGCATCACCTCTGCAAAGGTATCATCATCTGTGGGCGAGGGACTTGGGTTTGCTATCCCTATCGACGAGGCGCTCCCTATTGTTGAGGACCTTATGAAGAACGGTTACGTTACAGGCAGACCTAGCCTTGGAATTTCAGGTACAGACATCACAAGCGCATATTCATCATACTACGGTATCCCACAGGGCTTCCTTGTAAAGAGCGTTACTAAGGGAAGCGGCTCTGAAAAGGCTGGTATTCAGGAAAATGATATCGTTATAGGCATAAACGGAACTGTTATATCAAACATCAGCGAGCTGAATGAGATAAAGAACAAGTGCAAAGTCGGTGACACTGTTCAGCTTACTATATACAGAAACAAGAAAATGATAAATGTTGACGTTGTTCTCGGCGAGTCCACAGAGGACACTTCTGAGTCAAATGACAACGACCAGAACAACAATAACAATAATAATAACAATAACAACGACGACTACAACGATTACTATGGAAACTATGGCAATGGTCTTGGCGGCTATAATTACGGCTACGGTTTCTAAATAACAAAGCTTTCTTCATATTTTTCATATTCTTTTACTTCAGGGAAAGAGCTGTTCCGAGAGATCGGGACAGCTTTTTTCTTGACTTTCTTCTTGACAGAGGGTCAAAGCAGTGTTATTATAATAAGGTATACTATTAAGGCAACACCGCACAAAGCCCACCTGACGGTATTGCCTTAAACGAGTACACTTCTTTATTTTGCAAAGGTCGGTGATTTTATGACAAAAGAAGAATATCTTGACTTTTGCGGTTCTATTGCAGGTGCGACATATGACCAGCCTTTCAACGAGGACTTTCAGTCCACTGCACTGCGCCACTGGGACACGAAAAAGTGGTTCGGGCTTTTGATGCTCCACAATGACAGGTGGATAGTAAACTTAAAGCTAAAACCCGAAGAAGTGCTGTTTTACAGGGATATCTACAAGGGCGTGACGGAAGCTTATCACATGAACAAGGTCCACTGGATAACATTGTATCTCGACAGCGACGTGCCAACAGAGGAGATAGAAGATCTTACCCTCAGAAGCTTTGAGCTTACAAAGAGTAAAGATAAAAAGAAAACCAAAAAGCGAAAGGAAGCTTTATAAAATGAGAACTTTTTCAAAATCAAGCAAGCTTGATAACGTGTGTTATGATATAAGAGGTCCTGTTATGGACGAAGCAAATGAAATGATAGCAAAGGGAGAAAAGATATTCAAGCTCAATATCGGAAACCCTGCTCCGTTTGCATTCAATGCCCCTGACGAGATAATACAGGCAATGACAGACAATCTGAGAAACGCTCAGGGCTATTCCGACTCAAAGGGCATAACAGAAGCAAGACAGGCTATTTATGATTATGCACACTTTAAGGGCATACCTGTTGAAAGTCTTAACGACATCTACACCGGAAACGGTGTTTCCGAGCTTATCACAATGGTAATGCAGGGTCTTCTCAACAACGGCGACGAGGTTCTTGTTCCTGCCCCTGACTATCCGCTGTGGACAGCTTCCGTTACTCTTGCAGGCGGTACTGCCGTTCACTATATTTGTGATGAAAGCTCCGAATGGTATCCTGACCTTGAGGACATGGAAAAGAAGATAACAGACAAGACAAAGGCTATCGTTATCATCAACCCTAACAACCCGACAGGTGCGGTATATCCAAAAGAAATACTTGAAAAGATAGCAGACATGGCAAGACGTCATGAGCTTATCATATTCTCAGACGAGATATATGACAGACTTCTTATGGACGGCGTTGAGCATACTTCTATCGCTTCACTTTGCCCTGACGTTTTCTGCATCACTCTTAACGGACTTTCAAAGTCACATCGTATCGCAGGCTTCCGTGTAGGCTGGATGACCCTTAGCGGTGATAAGAGCAGAGTAAAAGGATACATAGAGGGTCTTAATATGCTTTCAAGCATGAGGCTTTGTTCAAATGTACCGAGCCAGTATATAATCAAATATGCTCTTGGTGATTACACAAAAACTGACGATCTGCTCCTGCCGGGGGGACGTATCTACGATCAGAGAGAGTATATCTACAACGCACTTAACAGCATTGACGGTCTGTCGGCTGTAAAGCCTAAGGCGGCATTCTATATCTTCCCTAAGATAGACGCAAAGCGTTTCAACATCACAAATGACGAGCAGTTCGTACTTGATTTTCTCCGTGAGAAGAAGATACTTCTTGTTCATGGCGGCGGCTTCCACTGGGAACAGCCTGACCATTTCAGGATAGTTTATCTTCCTAAGCTTGAGGATCTTGAATACTCCATGAATGAAATGAGAGATTTCCTCAAAGACTACAAGCAGAAGTAAAACTGTAGAGCGGACGGTGTTCGCCCAATATGCTTTTATGCTCATACCATACATCTACAAACACAGACACGAGGTACAAAAATGTCAAAACTTTGCAAATCATGTGGAAACTATTATGAGGGAGATCACTGCGACAAGTGCGGCTATGGCGACCCAAACTTAAAGACCCACGCCGCCGACAAATACAAAAAGCCCACAAAGCCTGAACGTTTCAGGACGGAGGAGGAAAAAGAGCTTTACGCCGAGTGGGAAAAGGAGAAAAAAGAGGACACTGAGATAAAGCGTCACTATGATCCCAACGCAGGCAAAAAGACCCTTGCCATTGTGGCGGTAGTTGTTATAGGCGTTATCGTGGCTGTTCTATACAAAAGCGGAGTTATTTTCAACTCCACAAAGACAGAGGTAATAAAAAAATACTTCAAGTCCATACAGACAAGCGATTTCGACTCATTCGTGGAGTGCTTTCCGAAAGAGATGAAGAACGAATACGAACAGCAGCGAACCGAAGGCGGATATGGCAAAGAGCAGGTTATGAAAGAAGTCCTTTACGGTGATTTCATTGAAAGCTATGGTTCTGATTACACTATCGACGTATCTTTCGGCAGAGAAACAAAGCTTAAAGAATCTGAATATGACCTGAGCGAATACAAAAGCTTTTACGGCTCTGCACCGAATGTTTCAGAGGCTTATGAGATAGTAACGAACGTGACTTTCAAAGGCTCAAAGGGCAGTGAGGACGCAAAGCTTTACATCTATGTTGGAAAATGCAGCGGAAAATGGTGCATTTTCAATATCACGCAGGATAACGGCATTGTTGACGAGGACACAGGGCTTAAAACTTCAGAAAATTAAATAGCACAAAGCAAAACCGCCACGGAGAAAATCCGCAGCGGTTTTTTTGTTTTGCGATAAAACCTATATGGTGGGACGTCGTATTTCTGTAAAACAGAAATTGAGTCGCTCACCTACATATAAGTGGCGTAATTATACGCTTTTATGTGATATTATCTCTTCTTAAAAGCAAATGACTTTCTTGTTTTCTGCTTTCCGCCTATTGACATTGTGAATATCTTGTCGCTCATGAAGATTTTCAATGCGACAGTCATGCACACTACAAGAAGCACTATCTGATAGATAAGTCCCCCTGCATAAAGGCTGTAGTTGCCAAACATTACGTTCTCGCTTGCCATAAAGGTATGAGTGAACGGTATAGCATAGACGATATACTTTATAACAGGTGAAAGCGTTCTGATATCAACTACCATTGCAAGAATATATGGTATCATTGCGGAGAAGGTTATAGGAAAAAGCATTGTCTGGGCAGATTTTGCGTCTTTTGCAAGTGCTCCTAATACCATTGAGAGTGACAATGAGATAAGGATAGACACAAACATCTGTATTCCCACAAGAGCATACTGTCCGATGCTCATAGTAAGACCAAGGTTTTCCATTGCAGATTCATATGCCGAGGTATCTCCTATGCCCTCAGTGAGACCGCCTGTCATTTTGCTCATGCCGAACATATAGACCACAGCCTGCAAAGCCGCAACAACACCTGCGGCAAGCATTTTTGACGCAAGGACTGAAAGTCTTGAAACAGGTGCGGAGAGAAGCGTTTCAAGGGTCTTATCTATTTTCTCGGTAGAGATCGCGCTAAGTATCATCTGAGCCGAGAACATTATAAGAACGAACATTATTATAGGCACTACCATGCTCTGTGCCGAGCAAAGGGACATCACTACAGAACTGCTCACTTTATCTGCCTTGTCGCCAACAACCGTTGTTTCAGAAAGCAGCACAGGGTCTTCAAGCTGATTCATTTCGTCCTCTGTCATTGCGCCGCTTGAAAGCTTATCCTGATAGATAGTTGATTTTACTGCCTGCTGTATAACTGCAAGGGCAGTGTCTGAGCCTGTGTTTATATTTGACATGGTTGCAAGAGAAGTCATTCTCTGAACATATCCAACGTCTGCCTTTTTATGCTGTTTTACCTGCTCTGTAAAGCCTTTTGGTATTATCACAACGCTGTCCTGATCGAGCCTTTTAAGCTCTGCGGCATAGTCGTCAGACTTTATATCTACAACTGTTATCTTACCGTCACCAGCCTTTGCGGTAGCTTTCAGAGAGTTTAAAACGTTTTCTGTGAACTCTGTTTTGTCAAGGTCGCAGATAGTAAGGTCGGAAGCCTTTTCGGCACTGTCGCTTATTGCCCCTGACATTGCCTGACCTGCCATAACAAGCACCACTACTGTGACTATCATTGTGACGATAGTTTGCAGGCTGAGCATTTCCTTTAATTCCTTGCGGAAAAGACTATAAAACTTCACGGTCAAGCACCACCCTTTCAAAGACTTCTTCAAGGTTCTGAGCGCCATATTTTTCAATAAGCTCCGCAGGCTTGCCGACTTCCAGCAACTCACCCTTTGCAATAATACCCACTCTGTCTGAAACATACTCTATTTCAAGCATATTGTGGGAAGAAAGCAGAAAGCTCATGCCCTCAGAAGCAAGCTTTCTTATCATTCTTCTTATTTCAAGGGCGTTTATGATATCAAGTCCCGAAGTCGGCTCGTCAAGGATAGCCAGTGCAGGGAGCGGCATTATCGCCCTTGCAAGGAGAAGCTTTCTTGCCATACCACGGGAATAATTTGATATTTTATCGTTAAGCCTGTCACCAAGCTCGCATATCTCACAGCCACGCTTAACAAACTCGTAAGCCTGTTCTCCGTTGTCGGCATAGATAGAAGCCATGAACTCCAGATATTCTCTGCCTGTCATGGTCTTATACGCACCAGCCTCGTCAGGGAGGTATGTAATGCTTTTTCTTACCATATCAGGTTCAGTGAGAATACTATGACCTGCCACGATAGCGTCGCCCTCTGTTGCCTGCAAAAGTGTTGATATCATTCTTATGGTCGTGGTCTTTCCTGCACCGTTTGGACCTATCAGCGCAAATATCTCGCCCTTTCCAACGTCAAAAGTGACGTTATGGGAGGCGTAAATGCCTTTTTTGTACTGCTTTGAAAGCCCTTTGACCTGTAAAACGGTTTCCATCGTTTTCCCATTCCTTTCTTTGTCTGTATCATTGTATTTTTTGTGAATAAATCAAGTATAGCACACCACGTTCCAACTGTCAATTGACATTTGTCATGTGCTGTTATGTAAATATGATTTACTAACAGTATACACTGTCTATGGCACGATGTCAATAGCGGTTTTCACCAAAACAGGCATGATTTTTATTATTTATGCGTTAGAATATAAAATTCACTTACTTTGTGAGATAAAGTAAACCACGTTACACAATGATTACAAATCAAATAATATTCTGTACATTTTCAACTCTTTCAAGTACGTTTTTTTGGATATCACAATGTAATGATTTGATTACATTTTGGTTACAGACAAGGGTAAAAAAACGGACGATTGTTGAAAACTTTATAATTTTCAACACCAAATTGCTGTTATAGCATGAGTTTTAAACATTTTCAACATAGTTTTCAACATTTTCAAAAGTTTTCAACTGTAGTTTTCAACTGTCCAAAAAAGCTCTTGTTACCGTTTTTTAATCATTTGTAATTTATTCATTTTTCGTACTTCTATAGTAAATAGGGAGGATTTATTACATTTTCACCAATGAACGAATTTAAAATTTGTGAAGTATTTGAGCTTTAAAATTGGCTTTTATGGTTTACAAAAGAACGAAAATATGTTAAACTTATAATAAGTATGAATGAATCGTTACAATGTTCATTATAGGAGGAAAAATTATGGGAAACTTAACCAGTCTGAAGAAAGCCGCCGCTGTGCTGCTGACTTCGGTAACGCTCATGTCGGCTGCGGCGGCACTGCCTGCTGTGGACGAAACGCCGCTTCTTTCACAGACGGCGATAACTGTTGAGGCGGCAAGCGTCGGAAAAGTCACAGGGCTTACTTCAAAAACACTTAGCAACAGCCAGATAAAGCTTAGCTGGAAAAAGGTCAGCGGAGCTTCGGGATACTCAGTTTGTATGAGAAAAAACGGTAAATATCCGCAGATCGCAGACGTAAAAAGTGGCTCGACCCTCACATACACTGTGAAAAATCTGCCGAATGCTACCCGTGAAAACTTCAAGGTAAGAGCCTACAAGACCGTGAAAGGAAAAAAGGTCTACGGCGCATATTCAAACAACTGGAACACCGCCACGAACCCACAACCTGCAAAGGGTCTTAAAGTATCAAGCGTTTCTTATGACAGCGTAAAGCTTTCATGGACAAAGATAGGATGCACAAATTACAGAGTATTTCAGCTTAAAAATGGTCAGTGGAAAGAGATCGCAAAGACCACAGGCACAAGCTACACTGTAAAAAATCTCAGCCAGAAGACCACCTACAAGTTCAAGATAAGAGCCTGCAAGACAGACGACAAGAAAGCCAACCACTATGGAAAATATTCTGCAGAGGTATCGGCTACCACATCTAAAGCTCCTGCTGTTGTGACCCCGGTTTCACAGCATGGTCAGCTTTCTGTAAAGGGTGCGAATATTGTTGACAAGAACGGCAAGGTATTCAAGATAAAGGGTATGTCAACTCACGGCATCATGTGGGAAGATTTCTCCGATATTCTTACAAAGAACTCTCTTAAAGTGCTGAGAGATGACTGGAAGGTCAACACTATAAGAATTGCAATGTACACAGAAGAATGGGGTGGCTACTGCACCGAGAACGGCAAGTATCAGGCACAGGCAAAGCAGAAAGTCAAGACAGGCGTTGAGAACGCAAAGTCTCTTGGAATGTATGCTATAATCGACTGGCACGTTCTCAATGACCAAAACCCTAACAACCACAAAAATGAAGCTGTCAAGTTCTTCACAGAAATGGCTAAGACCTACAAGGACTACAATAACGTTATTTACGAGATCTGCAACGAACCTAACGGCGGTGTAACATGGACAGGCGGCATAAAAAGTTACTGCCAGAGCGTTGTAAGCACTATCAGAAAATACGACAGTGACGCTATCATAATTTGCGGTACCGGCACATGGAGTCAGGACATAGATCAGGTGCTTGGCAACAAGCTTTCAGACAAAAACTGCGTTTATGCTCTTCACTTCTATGCAAACACTCACACTGATTGGCTGAGAAACAGACTTCAGAACTGCTACAAAAAGGGACTTCCTGTTCTTGTATCTGAGTTCGGAACTTGCGACGCAAGCGGAAACGGCGGATATAACTCAACAGAAAGCACGAAATGGCTCAAGCTTCTCGACTCACTAAAAGTAGGCTACATAAACTGGTCAGCCTGCGGAAAGAGCGAAACGGCTTCCGCATTCAAGAGCGGCACGAACCTCAAAGCAATAAAGAGCGGCACTTCACAGCTAACAGCAAGCGGCAAGTTCATTCGTGATTGGTACAGAAACCACTGATAACACAAAAGACCTCTCTTGGTGGGAGGTCTTTTTTTTGCACAGAAATTAATGATAAGCGGGCGACCCAAGGTCGCCTCTACACTATAAAAACATAGCCGAGGGGCATTTACCTCTCGGCTATTGTTATTTTATATCATATCACAAAGAACAGTGCTGTTCTTATAACTGCTGTAAAAAGCATAGCATAGAACGATGTGCCAAGCAAAAGCTGATTTGCCCAGAATATATCGTTAGGCTCACATGGCTTTAGATTTCTGCCTATAACAGGCTTTCTTACAAGCTGTCCGCCGTAATACTCATCACTGCCAAGCTGTATACCCAATGCACCTGCACACACCGACTGAGTTTGCGCTGAATTAGGACTAGGGGATTTTCTTCTGTCTTTTTTGTATACCTGAGAAGCGTTCTTGCTGTCAAGGTGAAGATAAGAAACGTTCATTTTTATAAGCAGGGCGGCTATTCTTGCAGGTATAAAACTGAGAACGTCGTCCAGCTTTGCAGGGAATTTGCCAAAGTTTATGTATGTGTCTGTTTTATAGCCCACTGTGTTGTCGATAATATTCACTGTTCTGTAGAGTATTCCGCCCAGACCGCCGAATATCGCAGACCAGAAAATAGGTGCGACCGCCCAATCTGTGGTGTTCTCTGCAACCGACTCCACCGTGCTTTTTATAACAGCGTCAATGTTCATATCGTCAGTGTCACGAAAGGTCACTTTTTTTACCTTGCGCTGTGCAGAAGAAAGATTGCCTGCCCTTGCAGCACGCATCACTCCCCCTGCCGCAGTTTTAAGGGACTTTACAGAAAGTGCTGACCAGCACATTATGCCCTCGAGGAAGATGCCAAGTGCGGCATTTAGCTTATAACCCACGAATAGAAGAAGCAATGCCACAGCGGCAACTATAAGAAGCACTATCACAGTCATCATAAGACCTGCCATACGCTGTGCTTCGGGGTTGTTTTTATAGCTGTTTCTGAAAGACTTATCAAGCTTTGCCACAAGCTTTTTTATAAAATACTGAGGATAGACCACTACTTCAGGGTCGCCAAGGAGCATATCCAGCGCAAAGCCAAGGGCAAGCGCCGCCAGTGAATTTATCAACATATATACATATCCTTTCTTCAGGCAATAATTACTTATGATAATTATATCACAACATTTTCTGATTTTCAATACCTTTATGCTCTGATTTTAAGGGATAAGGCACAAAAAAGGGCGGTCAGAGCCGCCCGAACAAAAGTCTTTCAAAAAAATCAGAAACTAAGGTGCGAACACTGTTTGCCCCTACACTGAATAGATATATCCATAAGCTTTTGTGATAACTATATTATTTGCATATCTCCGAAAGCTTTTCAAGCATAAGATCCATTTCCTCGTCTGTGCCGATAGTGATTCTCAGGAAGTTATCTATTCTCGGCTTGTTGAAGTATCTCACGAAGATACCATTTTCACGGAGGTATGTGAAGATCTCCTTTGCAGAGAGCTTTTCATGCTGTGCAAAGAGAAAATTCGTTTCGCTGTCAGGGACGTTGAAGCCCATTTCACGCATTTTTTCCGCTGTTCTATCCCTTGTTGCCTTGACCTTTTCAACTGTCGCCTTGAAATAATCCTCGTCAGAAAGGCTTGCAACGGCAGTTTCTATGGCTATCTGGTCGAGAGGATAGGAATTGTATGAGTCCTTAACAGCCTGCATATAGCTGATGAGCTCGGCACTGGCAAAAGCCATGCCCACTCTCATGCCTGCAAGAGAACGTGACTTTGAGAAAGTCTGTGTTACAACGAGATTATCGTACTCTTTCACAAGCTCCACGCAGGAATATCTGCCGAAATCCACATATGCCTCGTCGATTATAACAATGCTGTCCTGATTGTTTTCAAGAAGTTCTCTTATAAATTTCTCACCCACACCAAGGCTTGTCGGAGCATTAGGGTTAGGGATAACAACGCCGCCGTTAGGCTCTTTGAAGTCCTCGATATTTATTACAAAATCATCGTCAACGCTCTTAGTCTTGTATGGTATTTTCAGAAGCTCACACCAAACAGGATAGAAAGAGTAAGTTATATCAGGATAAAGTATAGGCTTATCAGAGTTGAAAAACGCTCTGAAAGCTGTGGCAAGCACATCGTCTGAGCCGTTTCCGCAGAAAACATTCTCGCTTTTAAGCACAACACGCTCCGCAAGTGCTGCCCTAAGAACAGACGCGTCAGCACTAGGGTATTTTCTAAGCTCCGCTATGGTTTTGCCCTCCAATATCGCCTTTACCTTTGATGACGGCGGATAAGGGTTTTCATTTGCATTGAGCTTTATTATCTTATCGTTTTTAGGCTGTTCCCCTGCAACGTATGGCTCTATATTTATAAGGTTTTTTCTCCAAAGCTTTTCGCTCATTTTACATTATCCTCTCTATATTTTATCATAGTAAAGTATTAATATAAAATATTATAGCACATACCGCTTATGTTGTCAAATAAAAGCCGCCTAGTTTTCAAAGTTAGCCTGTATAGACTGCAAAACGCCGTCATAGTAATATGCGTTCACGCTCATGGAATCGCTTTCCCAATCAAGAAACTGATCTTTGCCGTTTCTGTCGCTGACCTCAGGTGTGCCGAGAATCGCAGCCATCTCCTCAGGAGTTGAATTTTTTGTTATACCGAATATTGAGCAGTCGCTTTCGGTGGCGAAACTCATTCTTATCTTATGGAGGGTATGATCGCTGTTGAGCCAGAAGTCGAAGATGATGATATTATCCACAGTCGAGCTTGTTTTTCCGTAGCAAAGAGCAGAATCGTATTCATCGTCAGGTGTATCCGCCATTTCTGCTCTTACATCATCAATAAGCTCATTGCCTGTGAAAACGTGGTCTATGCCCTTATAGCTAACGCTTATATCCTTAGGCAGAGTAGCGTCTGAACTAAGGTCAAGTGCCTTGAGGTCATCATATACCTTTACTCTGTTCTCATCAGTGTTTACAGTGCTCTCACCCGGTGTTGTTATGCCTGTATACTCAGATGTGAAAACAGCCTCTCCGTCTTTTTCGTGTATTTCTTCCTGCGGATAGTTTTTGCTGTAGTATGTGAAATCGGAAACCGAGAAGTAATCAAGCACTACGTCATACTCTTCGTAATTACTATATGTTTCCACCACGCCGAGTGAAATTGTATAGTCAACGTTCTCCCAATACATTGTGTAACCTTTGTAGCCGTCCAAGCTTTCATAATCACTGTTATAATAAATACTTGTAGGACAGCCCATTTTGTCGATTATTTTATCAAGATCTTCTTTATTGCTGTAGTTGCCGTAGCTTTCATACTCCCAGCCGGAGGTATCCACAGACTCTTCTAAAGGTATGGTAATGCTCCAGCTGTTTTCCTTGAGAATGTCAGCCACACTTGCGTCACGGTCAAATGGGTTTGCACCGGTAAGGTCGTAGTTTGTTTGGCTCTCATCTGATGAAACGAAGGTTATCTCAACGTCACTGTTTTCACCTATCATTTTATCAACGCTCATAATATCACTAGATCTGCCAATATCATCGCCGTACATTTTCATATTGGCATTGCCGCCGTCTATGGCACTAAGGTCAACAGGCACTGATATTTTGCTGCCGAATATGTTAGGGTCAAGAGAAGCTGATGGCGTTCCGCCCTGAAAGCTGTCTATCCAATATAAGTCGCTGTCTTTGTTATCGTTAGCGGTATCAGACACGTCTTCATCGCCCTTTGAAGCTGTGCTGTCATTTTGTGAAGAAGCAACAACAATATCAT
This sequence comes from Ruminococcus sp. N15.MGS-57, assembly GCF_000980385.1. Taxonomy (NCBI): domain Bacteria; kingdom Bacillati; phylum Bacillota; class Clostridia; order Eubacteriales; family Oscillospiraceae; genus Ruminococcus; species Ruminococcus sp. N15.MGS-57. Next base: position 12,804 of record NZ_LARF01000001.1, on the reverse strand, counting down.
TATTATCATCGTCATCACTATTATTTGAACTGAGCATTACCGCCGCTGTGATACCTCCACCCACAACTGCCACGGCACAAACGCCTGCTATAACCTTTGCTTTTACTGTTGAAAACATTCCTTTTCCTCCCGATATAGTTTTTGTTGATGTTACGCTATCGGGAACTGCATTAGCGGCTGAGGCTGAGCCTGTGAAAACGGTAAGTTTCGGAAGAACGGTGTTTGAAGCCTCTTTATTAAGAAGCTTTGAAAGAATAAATACAGGCACGGCAGCATGAAGTCTGTCGTTGTTGTTTTCCTCGTATATAAGCACCGCCTCCTTTATCTTTTTTCTTGCGGCACTAAGGCGGGAAGTTACTGTACCTGTGGTGCAGTTCATTACCTCTGCTATCTCAGGCACTGTGAGCATATCAAAATAATACAGTATCACCGAACGCCTTTGCTCTTCTGTGAGAACAGTGTCGATAATATCCATTATTATCTTTCTTTTAGCGTCATTGCTCACATATTCCTCCGGGATAAGCCCCTCGTCAGGGATCTCCTCTATTATCTCCTCTGAGTTGTCCTCAGGGGCGGAATTGTTTCTAAAGTGCATTTTGCAGAGATTTATCCCTATCCTGTTTACCCATGCTGGAAAATTCTCAGGCTGTGCAAGAGTGCCAAGCTTTTGAAGGGCTGTAAGATAAGTTTCCTGAGTGATATCCTCTGCAAGCTGTGGGTCGCCAAGAAGCTTCAGACAGCTAAAATACACCGTTCTGCCCGTTTCTTCATAAAGCGCACCGAACGCCGCCTTGTTTCCCTGTGCCGCCTGCAATACAAGCTTTTTGATATCATCTTTTTCCATGTTTTTGACCTGCTCTTTCTTTCCGAATTGCCGTTTTCTCGTCCGCTGTTTTATCAGTCCCGACATTAGTTAGATGCAAAACGCAGACGATTTGTTGAGCAAATTCAAAATTTTCATATATAATTTACTTATAGTTAATATTTATTATTATAATATTGCCGAAATAATTATATCACATAACAAAATACCTGTCAACGAGCAAAAAATATCCCCCACAAATGTGAGGGATAGGTTTTTCAGAACATACCTGCAAGATACATTCTGCTTTCATAAAGCTTTTTTGAATTTGTATCGAAGGCAAAATGATATCTGTAGAGAGGTGTAAGCCCTGCGGCATTTTTCTCACCTGCAACATATGCAACGAAAACATCAGGGTCAGTGTCACTGTTCACACAGTATGTTCCGCTCATTGACATATCGCCCTGTGAGTAAACATAGGAAAGATAGTTTCCTGAAATGCTGTTCTCGCCCTTTGAGATGCCCTGAGAAGCAAGCATATCCTGCACTGATTGTGCTGAATAATCATCTATGTTGTCATATATCTCATCAAGTTTCTTTGTGCTTGTGACATCATAGCAAAGCCTTGTTGGCATACCGGTCGGTATCCAAGCAGGGGTGTAAATATCGTTTGACATAGGCGTTTCCTCTGCCCATACCACATAGCTGTCTGCAAGAGATACCTGTCCGTCAGGGTTTGTTAGATTTGCAACATAGACCGTTATCTCATCTCCCTGCGGCTCGACCTTTGGGATAAGGGTCATGTAATAGCTATCCCACCATTCACCGCCGAAATAGTTGTCAGCACCTACACGATAATTGAGCATTTCGCCCTTTTTATCCTCATAGTGACCTCCATCGCAGTATACAAAGCTATACTCGTCAGCATATTTTGCATAGAAATCAGACGTCTTTATATATCCGCCCACCTGCATGATGTCACCATTGAGCTGAACAAGACCTGACGAAAGATCAGCATTTTTTATCTCGTCAGAAACAGTGTAAACCGCCATTTCAAGCTCACTGTTTGAATTTGTACCGCTTGCATCATCTTCATTATCAGCATTTTCATCAAGTTCGTTTAGCTTGTCCTCTATCTCCTGCTCGTTCACTTCCCCCTGTGCGTTTGTCTGAACGGCTGTGTTTGGCTTATCAGCATCTGCTGTCTTATCTCTGTTTGCAAGCACCGCTGCTGTGATACCTCCGCCTACTACTGCCAATGCGACCACACCTGCTATTACTTTTGCTTTTACTGTTGAAAACATACCTTTTCCTCCCGATTTACTTATTGTAGTATTTTTATCGGGAACAACTTCCGTGGCTGACGCCTTGCTGAAAACGGATAATTCAGGCAGCTTCAAATGCTGACATTCCTGCATAAATATCTTTGACAGAACAGGTATAGGCATAACAGCATGAAGCCTGTCATTGTTTTTCTTTTCGTAAATAAGCACCGCCTCCCTTATCTTCTTTCTTGCAGCGCTAAGACGGGAAGTGACAGTGCCAACAGAACATTCCATTATCTCTGCTATCTCAGCCACGCTCATCATATCAAAATAGAAAAGTATTATTGTCTGACGCTGTTCGTCAGTGAGAGCGGTGTCGATAATGTTCATTATTATCCTGCGTTTTTCTTCGCTGTCGGCATAATCGTCAGGGATAAGCTCGCTGTCGGGTGTATCGTCGATTATCTTTTCCGACTCCTCCTCCGCAGTGCGGGGATTTTTCCTGAAATACATTTTGCAGTTGTTTATGGCAATGCGGTTTACCCACGCTGAGAAATTCTCAGGCTCTTTAAGGCTGTCAAGCTTTTCAAGAGCTTTCATGAAAGTGTCCTGAGTTATATCCTCTGCCTGCTGGGCATTTCCAAGAAGCTTCAGGCAGTTAAAATATACCGACCTGCCCGTTTCTTCGTAAAGCTCGCCGAAAGCTGCTCTGTCACCCTGTCCTGCCTGCAAAACAAGACGTCTTATCTTTTCCTTTTCCATTTTTTCTACCTAGCTTTCTTTTTATTATCGAACAAAAAATATCCGTTTTCAGCACTCGGTTATTGTTCCGACATCACTTAGATGTTTGCTGAAAACGGAATATTGAGCAAATATAAAACTTAATATATTGTTTACAAAATATTAATCAACATATTCTCTGACTCTGAGATGTATACCCACGCTGTCAGCAACCGCCTGAGATTTTTTTATCTCCTCTTCGCCGATTATATCGACCACAGTGAGCATTACCTCCGGCACGAACTCTTTCACTCTTTTTGCAAAAGAGAGCATTTCTTCAAAGCAGTTCACGCCCTTGAATGAGGGTCTTGTTATCTCGTCATAAGCCTTTGCGTCAGAAGCGTTAAGACTTATTGAGATTATATCAACAAGTCCCTTGAACTCGGCAGGAGTTTCACGCTTGTTGATAAGGTCGCTAAGACCATTTGTGTTGATCCTTATAGGTGTCTTTGTAACAGATTTTATATACTTTGCAGTTTCTTTGAGTATTTCAAGCTCACAGGTAGGCTCGCCATAGCCGCAGAAAATAATTTCCTTGTAGCTGTCAAGGTCACGCTTTTTGATGTTGTCTATTACCTCTTCGGCAGTAGGCTGATGTTCCAGCCACAGTGGGTCAGAGCCATAAGCACCGTCACCGTTGTGACGAATACAGAATGTGCAGTTGCATGGACACTTGTTTGTGATGTTGAGATAAAGCTTATCGCCTATCTCATAAGAAATATTCATAGCTTTTATCATTATAATTACCTCTTTTTTGTAATATATCAAAGTATCAGAGCAGACAGGCGACCAAAGGTCGCCCCTACAGAGAAATCATCGCCGCAGGCGATACCTTAATTCCTCATTCCTCACTCCTAACTCCTCACTAATATCTATTCTCTTATCTGTCCGTTTCCAGAGATAAGATACTTTGTGGTGGTCATTTCTCTAAGACCCATAGGACCTCTTGCATGAAGCTTCTGAGTGGAAATGCCTATCTCAGCACCAAGACCGAACATTCCGCCGTCTGTAAATCTTGTTGAGCAGTTTACATATACTGCCGCTGAGTCAACACGCTTTTGAAATTCCTGTGCGGCAAAAAGGCTTTCTGTTACGATACACTCAGAATGTCCTGTAGAAAATCTGTCGATATGTTCAAGGGCTTCCGCCATGTCGTCAACGACCTTGATAGAGATTATATAGTCAAGAAACTCTGTTGCATAATCGTCATCATCAGCAGGAGTAACGTTTTCAGGACCAAGTATCTGCCTTGTAAGCTCACAGCCTCTTATCTCAACGTGGTGCTTGTCAAGTCTTTCTTTAAGCTTCGGGAGAAAATCCTCTGCGATATCTCTGTGAACAAGACAGCTTTCAACTGCGTTGCATACAGACGGACGTGAGGTCTTGCCGTTATCAACAATGTTCACAGCCATTTTTATATCCGCACTTGCGTCAACATAAACGTGACAGTTTCCTGTGCCGGTCTCGATAACAGGCACAGTGGCAGACTGTACAACAGCCTTTATAAGCTGTGCGCCTCCCCTTGGGATAAGGACATCAATATAATCATTAGCTTTCATCATATCAAGAGCGATGCCTCTGTCAGTATCCTCCACAAGCTGAATGATATCAGGACTGAAGCCTGCCCTTTCGACAGCCTTTCTCATTAGGTCAGCAAGCATTTTGTTTGAATTTATTGCTTCCTTTCCGCCCCTGAGTATAACAGCGTTTCCACTTTTAAGGCAAAGTATAGCGCCGTCTACAGTAACGTTAGGTCTGGCTTCAAAAATAATGCCTATAACGCCCATTGGCACTCTTACTTTCTCAATCTTCATGCCGTTAGGTCTTGTTGAGCCTGAAACTACCTCGCCCACAGGGTCGTCAAGCTGTGCAAGCTCCTCGCAAGCCTTTGCCATGCCCTCTATACGGCTGTCATTGAGTGCAAGTCTGTCAAGCATTGCCTCAGACATTTTCCTCATTCTGCCGTTTTCAAGGTCAACCTTGTTTGCTTCGATAATATCGTCCTTGCAAACTCTCAGGATATGTGCGATCTCAAGAAGTGCGTCATTTTTCTGTGTTGTTGAAGCGAAGGCGATATCCTTTTTGCAAGCTTTTGCTTTCTGTCCCAAAATATCGATGTAACTCATTTTTACTATACCTCCCCGTTAGCTGTAAAAAGTGTTCCTATAGGTTTATTTTCAAATACCTTATACAAATGTCTTGGATCTCTGCCATTCATTATGATAAGATCTATTCCGCCATTTTTGCATATCTCAGCGGCTTTTATCTTTGTCGCCATTCCGCCTGTGCCAAGTGAAGAACCTGCACCCCCTGCAATAGCCTTTATCTCCTCCGTTATCTCAGGCACAACTGGGATAAGCTCAGCGTCATCATACTTATGAGGGTCTTTGTCAAAAAGTCCCTCGATATCAGACATTATTATAAGCAGATCTGCATTAGCAAGCACCGCAACATTTGCCGCAAGAGAATCGTTCTCGCCCATTTCAAGCTCCAGCTCATCAATAGACACCGTATCGTTCTCGTTCACAATAGGGATAGAACCAAGCTCTATAATGCGGTTAAGGGCGTTCTGCACATTTATGCGTCTGTCCTCAAGAAGAATATACTTTGTAAGCAGAAGCTGAGCCACATTAAGGCTGTATTCAGAGAAAAGATTATCGTAAAGATACATAAGCTCACACTGACCCACCGCCGCACAAGCCTGTCTTGTGGGAGTGTCCTTTGGTCTTTCCTTTATGCCAAGCTTTGCTCTGCCAAGACCCACCGCACCGCTTGATACAAGGATTATCTCATGTCCTGCATTTTGCAGATCGGCAAGAGTTTTAACGAGCTGTTCCACACGACGTATATTAAGAAGCCCCGTGCTGTGAGTAAGAGTAGAAGTTCCTACCTTTACCACAACTCTTTTCTTTTTTGTCATATCTATCATTTTTATCATGTCCTTATTGTTATTTTCCGTTGACAACATTCTGCGGCGTACCCTCTATCCACATTTTCAAGTTCTGCGCAACAGTTTCAAGAAGCCTTTCTCTCGTCTGCTTTGGTGCCCACGCTATATGTGGGGTAACAGTGCAGTTCTTTGCGTTTCTGAGCGGGCAATCCTCACGCATCGGTTCATTCGTGAGAACATCAATTCCTGCCCCTGCGATATCGCCATTTTCAAGAGCCTCAGCAAGAGCCTTTTCGTCCACAAGACCGCCCCTTGCAGTGTTGACGAAAAATGCTGACTTTTTCATCATGCCAAGGCTTTCGGCATTTATCATTTTCTCATTATCCTTTGTGAGAGGACAATGGAGCGTCACTATATCAGAGGTCTTTAGAAGTTCTTCAAGGCTTACCGCAGGCGTGCCGTCAGTTATTTTCTGGGGTGAGCGTGTAAAGGTGATGACCTTCATGCCGAACGCTCTTGCTATCTCGGCAACTTTCTTTCCTATGTCGCCATAGCCTACTATACCAATGGTTTTTCCTGCAAGCTCATAGGTAGGAATACCAAAATATGAAAACAGCTTATAATTCACCCAGCCGCCCTCGTCAACTTTCTCGGCATATTCTCTTATCTTGCTGAAATAGTTGAGGATAAGTGCAAAAGTATGCTGAGCAACTGCATTTGTAGAATATGCAGGCACATTGCAGACCACTGCACCGTGCCTGTCTGCGGCGGAGAGGTCAACATTATTATATCCCGTTGCAAAAAGACCGACGTATTTCAGGTTTTTGCACTTTGAGAATACCTCCTCTGTTATAAGGCACTTGTTACATATAACAGCGTCAGCGTCGCCTATCTTTTCTGCGACCTGTTCATTTGGTGTAAAACCATAAACAATGCTTTCACCAAGGACTGTTATACCCTCCAGCGACACATCGTTTCTTGAAACTGTTTCTGAGTCAAGTATAACTATTTTCATTCTTCATCTTCCTTTTGAGCAGTTTCCGACTTTTCCTCGGCATTCTCCAAAGCTTTCTGCTTTTTAGCAAACCTATGGGAAATAAAAGCTGTTGCCGCAAGAAGCGCTACCTCTGCACCGAAAAGCATACCGATAACAAAGCTTTTTGTGGTAAACTGAGTAACTATAGTAAGGTCGATAGCTATCATTAATGTAAGATAATGATAAGAGCCTTTCCTTATGAACTGAGTTATATATAAAAGCGTAGCAATAACGCAGAATATCATATGCACCTTGAAAGGCAAGGGGGCATAAACGTTCTGCAAGGTCGCAGTTTCCGCCGCCAGTGTTTCTATCACACTATCATCTCCTAAAGCATTATTTTATCATACTAAAATATTATACCACAGTTTTACGTCATTTGCAATAGATTTGAGCCTTTATAACGGCTTTATAAAACAAAAAGACAGAAGTATTTTTTCAAATACCTCCGCCTTTTTCGGGAAAAATTCGTCGTAATCTTTAATTTATACTATTTTAAGATAAATTACTTGTTAGCGAAATATCTGTCAAGCAGACCCTTGAAGCCGCATCCATGTCTTGCTTCGTCCTTAGCCATTTCATGAACAGTGTCATGGATAGCGTCATAGCCAAGCTCCTTTGCTCTCTTAGCAAGCTTCATCTTGCCCTCACAAGCACCATTCTCAGCCATATATCTCATCTCGAGATTTTTCTTTGTAGAAGGTGTTACTACCTCGCCCAGAAGCTCTGCGAACTTAGCAGCATGCTCTGCCTCTTCATAAGCAGCCTTCTCATAGTACATACCTACCTCAGGATAGCCTTCTCTGTAAGCAACTCTTGCCATTGCAAGATACATACCTACCTCAGAGCACTCACCGTTGAAGTTCTCTCTAAGACCTGCAACAACTTCCTCATCAAGACCCTCTGCAACGCCTACCTTATGCTCGTCAGCCCATGTGATAGCTGTTTCTTCTACTTTATTGAACTTTTCTGCTGGTGCGTGGCAGATAGGACACTCCTTTGGAGCAGCCTCGCCCTCATAAACGTAACCGCATACTGAACATACAAACTTTGACATAATCTTTGTCCTCCTTATTTAAATATCATTTTTTTACTTTTCCACAGACCAGCGTTTTCGCTTTATCTGCGTTATTCTTTGCAGCTTTTCCCTTGCTTTAATTAAAGTATACCACATTAGTGTACATTTGTCAATAGGTTAGTTTCGTCTAACAATATAAAAATATTGCAAAATTTTATGGCAATATTTTATGCAATTTGACGTAGACTATACTAACCAATAATACGTCTTGAAAAAAACTTAAAGCTGTGCTATAATGAAGATCAATATATGACAAAAAAGGAGTTCTTTTTAAATGAATAAAGAAAAAGCAGCGGCAGCAAAGGCTCTTTTCATGGAGGGCTACAACTGTTCACAGGCGGTAGTAGGCGCATGGGCTGAGGATATCGGCCTTGACAGCGAAACTGCATACAAGATAGCTTCGGGCTTTGGCGGCGGAATAGGCAGAATGAGAGAGGTCTGCGGAGCATTTACAGGTGCAGTCATGGTGCTTGGATTGAAATTTGGCAACACCATAGGCAGTGACAGGGCGGCAAAGGGCAAGGATTATGAGCGTGTTCAGCTTTTTGCAAAGCGTTTCAAGGAAGAGCTTGGCTCTGACACTATCATCTGCCGTGAGCTTCTCGGTCTGAGCGGACCTAGTAATCCTGACCCTGCAAAGCGCACAAAAGAATACTATCAGAAGCGTCCATGTCCTGAAACTGTAGCAATTGCAAGTGGTCTTTTGGGAGAATTTATGGAGTAGTTTTTTCAGAAAAAAACTTTGAAACTGTGGGCGAACGCTGTTTTCCCCTACAAAATAATGCAAAAAAGAGCAGAGAAACGAGATCTCTGCTCTTTTTTTGTATATATATTCTATTAGATACCTGCGGAATAGTTTGGAGCTTCCTTTGTGATATAAATATCGTGTGGGTGTGACTCCTTAAGACCTGCGCCTGTTATCCTGATGAACTTAGCCTTTTCGCCAAGCTCTGCAATAGTATGACAACCGCAATAGCCCATACCTGAACGGATACCGCCAACAAGCTGGAAGATAGTATCTGAAACTGGACCCTTATAAGCCACACGACCCTCAACGCCCTCTGGAACGAGCTTCTTTGAGTTTGTCTGGAAATATCTGTCCTTTGAGCCTTTGTTCATAGCGGCAAGAGAACCCATGCCTCTGTATACCTTGAACTGTCTGCCCTGATAGATCTCAGTTTCGCCTGGAGCTTCGTCACAGCCTGCGAGGAGTGAACCAAGCATTACAACATTTGCACCAGCGGCAAGAGCCTTAACGATATCGCCTGAATACTTGATACCGCCGTCAGCAATAACAGGAATGCCATACTCAGCAGCAGCGCAAGCAGCGTCATAAACTGCAGTGACCTGAGGAACACCTATACCAGCAACTACACGGGTAGTACAGATAGAACCAGGGCCGATACCGACCTTTATAGCGTCAGCACCTGCTTCGCAGAGCGCTCTGGCGGCTTCGGCAGTAGCGATATTACCTGCAATAACCGGTGTATCAGGGAAAGCGGCCTTAACTTTTTTAAGACAATTTATAACGTTCATAGAATGGCCGTGAGCAGAGTCAAGAACGAGGACGTCTACCTGAGCTTCAACGAGAGCGGCAACTCTTTCAAGAATATCGTTAGTCATGCCGATAGTAGCACCGCAAAGAAGTCTGCCCTTTTTATCTCTTGCGGAATTTGGATACTGAACAGCCTTTTCAATATCCTTGATAGTGATAAGACCCTTAAGAACGCCGTTTGCATCAACAAGAGGAAGCTTCTCGATCTTATGCTTCATAAGTATCTTCTGAGCGCCTTCAAGATCCGTATCAACAGGAGCAGTAACGAGGTTTTCCTTAGTCATAACGTCACCGATCTTGATATTTTCAAAATCAGTGATAAATCTAAGATCTCTGTTAGTGAGGATACCCTCGAGCTTGCCATCCTCATCGACTATAGGCACGCCGGAGATCTTATACTTGCCCATGAGCTTATCAGCTTCAGCAACAGTTTTATCGGCTGTGAGAGAGAAAGGATTAACGATAACGCCGTTTTCGGAACGCTTTACCTTATCCACCTCTTCCGCCTGCTGAGCGATAGTCATATTCTTATGGATAATACCGATACCGCCCTCTCTTGCGATAGCGATAGCCATTTTTGACTCTGTGACTGTATCCATAGCAGATGTCATTATAGGTGTATTGAGGACTATATCCTTAGTAAGGTGTGTATGGATATCCACCATATCAGGTGTACAATCCGACTCGCCCGGGATAAGGAGAACGTCATCAAAGGTAAGACCCTCTTTACCAAACTTATTGTTTACATTAGTATCCAGCATAAATTAACCTCCCGCAAACATTTTGAATTCTTAATTTATTATTCTTATAATCATACAACATTTAATTAAACTTGTCAACATCATTATTGAGAACTTTTTTTTAATTTAGTCTTTGCTAATCGGAGTTACGTTGTTTTAGCCAAGGTTTACGCCATGGTTTGTTATGCCGCAAAATCGCTGTGATCGGCTCTTTATTTTACTTATTACTTGTGATTTGTTCGGTTGGCTTTGCCATTCCTCACTCCTCACTCCTCATTCCTCATTCAATTCCTTTTTCATCACTTTCACTCTCGCAAACACCACTGACAACACTGTTGATACAAGCCAACCTATCGGCCATGACAGCCATATTCCCGTTGACCCATATGGTCTTGCCAACACGAACGCAAGCACTACTCTGAGTATCAAGTCCGTAAAAGTTGATATCATAAAATACTGCATTGCACCCTTACCTCTCAATGCTCCGTCTGACATTATTTTTATGCCCACAAACACATAGAAAGGCGATATTATTCTCAAAAATGTTGTGCCTATCTCAACGGCTTTTGTTCCGCCGTCGTCAAGAAACAGATTTATCATAGTTTTTGGCATACAGAAAAAGCAGAGTATAAAAGGCACTGCCACGATAGCCGAGATAACAAGTCCTGCTTTATATCCGCTTTTTATCCTATCGTTCCTGCCTGCACCGTAATTCTGTGCAACAAAGCTTGAAAGCCCGTTTGAAAGCGTTGTAAAGCTTGTTATAGCAAAGGTATTTAGCTTTATTGCAGAAGAATATCCTGCGATACAAGACGAGCCGAAGCTGTTTACAAGATACTGCACAAAGATATTCCCCACTGAGATAAAGCTTTGCTGTAAAATACTAGGTATAGAATAAAGGGTTATCTTTTTAAGTATTTTTCCTGAAAACAGCGGTGGTTTATCCTCTGTTTTAATTTCTGCGGTTTTCCTAACCAAAATAAGCAGTGAGAACACGCAAGCCACTCCCTGAGCGATAAAAGTAGCCCATGCAACGCCTGCCACACCCCATTTAAAGAACTTCACGAACACATAGTCGAGAACAACGTTTCCAACTGATGAACCGATAAGGAGATACAATGGTGTTTTCGAGTCGCCCATTGCGTTATAAATACCTGTACCCACGTTATAAAGAAACAGGAAGATAAGACCTGCGATATAGATCTTCAGATAAAGCTCGCCGTCACGGAAGATGTTATCGGGCGTGTTTATCATTCTCATAAGAGGAGTAGAGAACGCAAGTCCAAAAACTGTCAGCACTGTCGCAAGTATCGTACATGAAATTATAGTAGTAGTTGACGCAGTTTTTACCTTTGAGAACTCTTTTCCGCCAAAGAATTGAGATATCACCACACAACAGCCAACATTGCTTCCCACTGCAAACGCCATAAATATCATTGTTATAGGATAAGACGCACCAACTGCTGCAAGAGCGTCCTCGCCTGCGAATTTTCCTGCTATGATACTGTCGAAAATGGAATACATCTGCTGAAATATCACGCTCACGAACATAGGCAGGGAAAATTTCCACAGCACTGTCCACGGTTTTCCCACCGTCAGGTCTGTCATAAAAACATCTCCATAATATAATAGTTACCATTTCATTATATCATAAAAAAACAACCTTTTTCAACGTCATTTCGCACAGACACTTTTGATATTTCTGAAGGTTTTTTTAGCATTTTACGCTATTTGCGATTGATTAATAAAATTTTCTAAATATTATTAGCTTACCCTCTTGCTGAAATTATCTGTAAAGAATAAAGTCACAATGTTTTTTTATTGACAAAAAAGTGCGGATATTTTATACTTGTATAAGAGGTGATAAAATGAGCAGTCAAGCAGACCACGGTGGTCACAGAGAGAGAATGAGGAAGCGTTTCAAAGAATCGGGAAATTTCAAGGGCTTTTCCGAGCATGAGATACTTGAAATGCTTTTATTTTACATTGTGCCGAGAAAGAACACCAATGATATTGCACACGAGCTTATAAAAAAGTTCGGAAGCTTAAACAGCGTTCTTAACGCTTCTGTGGAGGAGCTTTCTTCGGTAAAGGACATGGGTGAAAGCTCTGCAAACTCACTTTTATTTTTCAGAGAGCTTATAAACTACTGCTCCACTGTCACAGACAGCAGGATAGACATTAGAAACATATCTGCGGCGCTGGGTTTTGTAAACAACTGTTTCAGAAACGAAAAGCAGGAGAAATTCAAGGTAATTTGTATCGACTCTGGCTTTCACATAAAGAGCGTAACAGACATATCCGCTGGCGGTGCGAGATTTACCCCTGTTGATTTTCGTGAGCTTACAAAAGCCGTTCTCAACAGCGGCACTGATATTGTTATCCTTGCCCACAATCACCCTGACTCACCCAACACCCCCTCTCAGGAGGACGTTACTCTCACCCGTGAGGTCATGAGATATATGAGATGTTTAGGCGTGACAGTTCTTGACCATTATATAACAGGCAATAACGGAACTATCTCCATGCGAAACTGCGGACTTATCCATGATATGGAGTGTTAAAAATAGAATATAACATAAAAAAATGGACGATATGTTTAATGATATAATCCCCTTAGAGTAGACACATGAAATAATAAAATGGTGTAACTCTAAA